>NZ_JBHYOW010000010.1:0-259363 GCF_042745575.1 Nocardiopsis sp. NPDC058789 | reverse complement strand
TGGACCTGGGTCCCCACAACACCCGTTTCAACACTCATCCCGCGTGGTTCTCGCGGGGGGGGGCGGGGGGTGGCATCCGCTCCGGGGGGGCCCGCCCCCCCCCGCCCCCCCCCACCGTGGGGCTGCACGTGGGCCGGGGCGGCCCAGGGCGGGGCCTACCGGGAGCGCACCCCGGCGGAGAGCTCCTCAGCGAAGGAGCGAACGGCGACGAGCCCGGTCTCCAGGTCCGGGGCGTCCAGGACGCGCTGGCAGAACCCGGCGCCCACGATGACGCCGTCGGCGTAGGCGGCGACCTCGGCGGCCTGCGCGGCCGTGGAGATCCCCAGCCCCACGCAGATCGGCAGGGCGGACTCGCGGGTGACCTCGCGGGTGCGGCGCACCAGGGTCGCGGCGGTGTCGGCCACCTGGGCGCGGGTTCCGGTGACCCCCATGAGCGAGGCCGCGTAGACGAACCCGCTGCACGCGCCGGTGGTCAGTTCGAGGCGCCGGTCCGTGGAGGACGGGGCCACCAGGAAGATCCGGTCGAGCCCGGCCTTCTCGGAGGCCGCGTACCACTCCTCGGCCTCCTCGGGGATGAGGTCGGGTGTGATGACCCCGGCCCCGCCCGCGTTGGCGAGTTCGGTGGCGAAGCGCTCGACGCCGTAGCGCTCGATCGGGTTCCAGTACGACATCACCAGGGCGGCGGCCCCGGTGGCGGCGGTGGCCTCCACGACACGGAAGACGTCGTCGGTGGTGGTGCCCGAGGCCAGCGCCCGATCCGCGGCCCGCTGGATGGTGGGCCCGTCCATCATGGGGTCGGAGTAGGGCAGGCCGACCTCGATGACGTCGCACCCGCCCTCGACCATGGCCTGGATGACCCGGATCGAGGAGTCGACGTCGGGGAAGCCCGCGGGCAGGTAGCCGACGAGCGCCGCGCGGTCGGCCGCGCGGGCCGAGGCGAGTGTGGTCTGGAGCGTGGTCGCGGCCATCAGGCCTGTCCCTCCGAGTCGACGAGGCCGAAGTAGGCGGCCGCGGTGTTGACGTCCTTGTCTCCGCGCCCGGAGAGGTTCACCAGGATCACGGCGTCGGGCCCGAGGCGTCGGCCGAGCCGGAGGGCCCCGGCCAGGGCGTGGGCGCTCTCGATCGCCGGGATGATGCCCTCGGTGCGGCAGAGCAGCCGGAAGGCGTCCATGGCCTCGACGTCGGTGACGGGCTCGTAGGTCGCGCGACCGGTGTCCGCCAGGTAGGCGTGCTCGGGTCCCACTGCCGGGTAGTCGAGCCCGGCGGAGATGGAGTGGCTGGGCAGGGTCTGCCCGTACTCGTCCTGGAGGACGAAGGTGCGCGCGCCGTGGAAGACCCCGTGGCTTCCCGCGGTGATGGAGGCGGCGGTCTCGTCGGTGTCGGCGCCCCGCCCCCCGGCCTCGAACCCGTACAGGGCGACGCTCTCGTCGGGGATGAAGGCCGCGAAGATCGCGATGGCGTTGGAGCCGCCACCGACGCAGGCGGCGACGGCGTCGGGGAGCCTGCCGGTGAGGTCGAGGACCTGCTGGCGGGCCTCGGCGCCCACGGTGAAGTGCAGGTCGCGGACGAGCTTGGGGAAGGGGTGCGGTCCGGCCGCGGTACCGAAGAGGTAGTGGGTGTGGTCGACGTTGGCCACCCAGTCGCGGAAGGTCTCGTTGATCGCGTCCTTGAGGGTGCGGCTGCCGATGGTGACCGGGACGACCTCGGCACCGAGCATCCGCATGCGGGCGACGTTGAGGGCCTGCCGTCGGGTGTCCTCCTCCCCCATGTAGATGACGCAGTCCAGGCCCATGAGGGCGCAGGCGGTGGCGGTGGCCACGCCGTGCTGGCCCGCGCCGGTCTCCGCGATCACGCGGGTCTTGCCCATGCGCTTGGTGAGCAGCGCCTGGCCCAGCACGTTGTTGATCTTGTGCGAGCCGGTGTGGTTGAGGTCCTCGCGCTTGAGCAGGACGCGCGCCCCGCCCGCGTGCTCGGAGAAGTTACGGGCCTCGGTGAGGAGGCTGGGGCGCCCCGCGTAGCTCTTGAGGAGCTCGTCGAACTCGGCGTGGAAGGCGGGGTCGTCCTTGGCCTTGGCCCACTCGGCCTCGACCTCGTCGAGGGCCGCGATGAGGGCTTCGGGGGCGAACCGGCCGCCGAAGCGGCCGTAGTGCCCGCGGTCGTCGGGTACCGGTTGGGCGTGGCTCATGGGAAGTTCTCCTGGGAAGAGGAGGCCGAGCGCGCGGGTCGGCCCGGGGCGTCGCGCCACGGGGGCCGCGCACCGACCGGCCGTGCGCCGCCTGGCTCGGGCGGCGCGGGTTGGTTCGGGTCGACGCGGCGACGGGAACCCGTGGGACGTGCCTACGGGCTCCCTAGAGCCATCGCCATCGGCGCAGGAGCGCGGGCGTGTGCCGCGCGTGCTCCGTGTACGCCTTCGTCGGTCCCATCGTGTTCGTCCCGTCAGTTCCGGTCGCGCAGCGCGGGGTGGGCGCCGGCGGTCACCAGGTCGGCGACGGCCTCGCGCGGGTTCCGTCCACGGACGAGGCTCTCGCCCACGAGGACGGCTCCGGCACCGGCACCGGCGTAGGCCAGCAGGTCGTGCGGGCCTCGGATCCCGGACTCCGCGATTCTGACGCGGTCGGCCGGGATGAGGGGGGCGAGCCGGGCGAAGGTGTCCCGGTCGACCTCCAGGGTCTTGAGGTTGCGCGCGTTGACGCCGATGACGGTCGCTCCGGCGTCCAGGGCGCGGGCGACCTCCTCCTCGTCGTGGACCTCGACCAGCGGGGTCAGGCCCAGCGAGCGGGCGCGTTCGACCAGGGAGACCAGGGCGTCCTGGGGCAGGGCGGCGACGATGAGGAGGATCGCGGAGGCGCCGAAGACGCGGGCCTCCCACAGCTGGTAGGAGCTGACGACGAAGTCCTTGCGCAGCAGCGGGGTCTCGACGGCGGCGTGCACGGTGCGCAGGTCGTCCAGGCTGCCGTTGAACCGGCGTCCCTCGGTGAGCACGCTGATCCAGGTGGCGCCGCCGGCCTCGTAGTCGCGGGCCAGCGCGGCGGGGTCCGTGATGGAGGCGAGCGGGCCCTTGGAGGGGCTGGCCCGCTTGACCTCGGCGATGACGTGGACGCCCGGGCGGCGCAGGGCGGCCTCGGCGTCCTGGGGGACGGGCACCGACTCGGCTTGGGCCTTGAGGCGGTCCAGGGGGAGTTCCGCCTGTCGCTGCGCCAGGTCAGCGCGTACTCCGTCGAGGATCTCGTCGAGCACGCTCACAGGTTCTAGCTCCCTCGTCCATTGCGGTTGGCGGTGGCCGGTCCGGAGGTGGACACGGCCGGTCCGATCGGGTGTGGGCTCGGGGCCGTCACACCGTGTGCTGGTCATCGTATCCACCCTCAGCGGCCGTGGGGCCGCCGCCCCCGGGTCACCGCGCCGGGAGATTCCGTGCGATCGAGGAGGAACCCGCCCCATCCGGTCCGGTCCGTTCTCACCAGGCGGGCAGTAGCGGGGTACCGGGGGCGAGGAAGGAGAACCACGGCAGGTTGCGGGCGATCCAGAAGACCACGAAGGCGACGAGGAGCGTCCACACGAACCAGGTGGGGGCCGGGACGGGCGGTCGCGCCCGTGGGCGCAGGGTGCCGACCAGCCAGGCCGCGTAGGTGAGGGCGAGATAGGGCAGGAGCAGAACCAGGAGCGGGTTCATGCCGAGGGCGCCGACCACGTCCAGGTGGGTGAGGAGCGCGACGGCGCGCATGGTGCCGCAGCCGGGACAGAACGTGCCGGTGAGGAGCAGCCAGGGGCAGGTGGGGTAGTTGCCCGGTTCGTTGGGGTCCACCAGATGGAGGAGGACCAGACCGGCGAGCCCGAGCAGTCCCAGGGAGACCGGCCAGGTCACGGGGTGGATCCGCTGGACGAGACGGGCGACGCGGCCCGGGGCGCCCTCCCCGGCCCGGGCCGCGGGACCGTCCGGGAGGGACGGGGCGGAGGCCGGGGCGCGGGCGGGTTCGTCGTCGTGCTGCACGCGCCCACCCTACCGGCGGCCGCGTCGGGGCACTCGGGTCACATCATGAGCGCGGAGACACCGAAGCCGAGGAACATCAGCACGTAGAAGAGGAAGAACAGGGCCGTGACCACGAAGCAGCACAGGCCGATGATGCCGAGGATCTTCGCGGTGTTGGCCGCGGACTCCGCCCCCGCGTAGTCACCGATGTGCCACTTGCTGCTGACCTGGAGCGCGAAGATCAGGCCGATGATGCCGATGATGCTCGTCATGCCGAGGCAGCCGAAGATGCCCAGGATGTTGAAGACCATGTAGTTCCTGGGCGGGTCGGACGCGGGGGGCTGCGCCCCGTAGGGTCCGGGCACGCCGTAGGGCGGCACGGGCGGTCCGTAGTGTCCCTGCTGGCCGTACTGCGGGACCGGCGGACCGTAGCCGCCGGTGGACTGGTCGTAGCCCGAGGGATCGCCCGGGGGCGGAGGACCGTAACTCATGGGTGGTGTCCTTCCGGACGTGTCTGCCGAGGGGCGAGGGGAACCGGGGGCCCGCCCGACCTGCGGGCCGACGGCGGAGCCGGTGAGGCGAATGTACCCGCCCCGCGGGCACCCGTCCATTTCCGTGGCCCACGCGCGGTGGGCCACGGACGCTCCGGACGGAAGGGACTACTGGGCGGCGGCGGTGGCCTCGCGGCCGGCCTCCCACTCCTCACGCGTCGGCGGGACGGGGCGGGGCTCCTTGCGGCCCAGGCCGACCTTCTTCATGACACCGGCGACGGCGGCCAGGGCGATGCTGGCGACCAGGGCGATGACGGTCCAGGTGACCAGGGCGCCGCCGAAGATGATGGCGACGGCGGCCACGGTCCAGGCGACGATCCAGGAGACGGTGAGGAACCAGGCGGACACGGTGTTGCCGTGGTCGTCGTGTTCTTCGTGGTGGGCGTCGGCCATCAGGGGCTCTCCTTGGGTTGGGCTGGCGACTCGGCCAGCGGTGCGGGTTCGGTGTCGCCACCGGAGTCCGTGCGAACCGCCGGTTCGGTTGCGGCGGACGCGCCGGGCTCCGGGGCGCCAAGAGTGGGGTCGTCACCGGCGTCCAGTGATTTCCACAGGTCGGCTGGTGTCTCCGCGTGGCGGGGACGCGGTGCGGCGTCCCGATCGTACCGGTTTCCCATGCCGGGCCAGGCAGGGGCACGCGCTACCGAGACCAGGCCGGTCAGGAGCACCAGGACCGCCCCGACCGCGCCCATGACGGGGCCGAGGGCGTGGAGTTCGGGTGCCGCGGCGCTCTGCGCGGCGCCCGCGGTGTCGGCGGCCAGCCGGGTGACGGAGTCGGTCAGCGCGCCGGGACGGGTGGCCGACCAGAGGGAGGTGAGCGCGAACACACCGCAGGCCGCGATGAGCAGGCCCACGACGCGACGGGCCCAGGAGCGGGCCGCGTACAGGCCCACGATCCCGGCGAGCGCGGCCCACCCCAGGCCGCGCGGGGCTCCGGTGAGGTCCCCTCCGGTCAGGTCCACGGGGACGGCGGCGACCGGTCCGGGCGAGGCGAGCTCACCCGTGACCCACACGCGTCCGGAGGCGGCCAGCAGGAGCGCGGCCCCGGCTGCCAGGCCGAGCGTGGTCACGCCGTACTCGCGGCGGGCGCGGACCGTGGCGCGGGTCACAGCAGCCGTCCGGCGTCGAAGCAGGTGCGGTCCCCCGTGTGGCAGGCGGCTCCGGTCTGGTCGACGCGGACCAGCAGGGTGTCGCCGTCGCAGTCGAGCGCGACGGAGACCACGCGCTGGGTGTGACCGGAGGTGGCGCCCTTGACCCAGTACTCGCCCCGGCTGCGCGACCAGTAGGTGGCGTCCAGGGTGGTGAGGGTGCGGTGCAGGGCTTCGTCGTCCATCCAGGCCAGCATGAGGACCTCCCCGGTGTCGTGCTGCTGCACGACGGCGGGGACCAGGCCGTCCGCGGTGCGCTTCAGGCGTGCGGCGATGTCCGGATCGAGGTTGGTGGCGCTCATGCCTCCAGGTTATGACCGATGTCCGCGCTCCGCCCACCGGGTGCGGTTTGACACCGGTCACTCCCCCGGGGCCCGGAGGGGGGATTAGAGTTCGTGCGTCCGTGACGTCGCCGTTCCGACGGTTCTGCCAGCTTGGGAGCTCCCGTGACCGCCGAGCACCTGTCCGCCGACCTGGCGGGGAAACCCGCCGCGTTGACCGAGCTCGCCCAGCGCTTCCCGCGCTGGGACCCCTACGCCGCGCTGCCCGCGCTGCTGGGGGACGAACCCGTGTCGGTGCGGTTCCTGGCTCTGGGTCCGGCGCGGCGCGCGTGCGAGGTGGCGGCGGCGCGGCTGCGGCGCGGGGGCGTGGCGGCGCACGCCGACTTCTCCTCGTCGGTCGAGGAGCCGCCCGCCGACCCCGAGACGCTCGTGGTGGCGGTGAGTCTGGGGGACGGTCAGCGGGAGCTGCACTCGGCGCTGGACCGGTACGTGGGGCGTTCACCGGTGATCGTGCTGGCCCCGGACGAGGACGCGGTGGTGGGTCGCTACGCGGACCTGTTGGTGCCGCTGCGGGCGGGTGAGGAGCGGGCCGGGCTCGGGTGCCGCGCCTACCAGCACGCCCTGGCGTTGCTGCTGTTGCTGGGGCAGCGGCTGGGGGCGCCCTCGACGGGGAGCAGCGGCAACTTCCCCGGACTGCTCCAACGGGTCGCCAACGCGTCGCGGGTACTGCTGGAAAGCGCCCCGGAGTGGGTACCCGAGGCCGCGCGGCTGCTGGACTCCCCCGACGGGGTGCGGCTGGTCGCCCCGGCCGAGCGGTTGGCCTCCGCCGAGCAGGGGGTGCGGGTGCTGCGCAGGGGGCCGATCCGGGTGGCGCACACGGCGGAGACCGGTGAGTGGTCGCACTCGGACCGGTACCTGGCGGCGGTCACGGACTACCGGGCCCTGCTGTTCGCGGGTTCCACCTACGACCAGCGTTTCGCGGAGCACCTCGGCCAGCTGCGGGGGTCGTTCGTGGCGGTGGGCGCCACCCCCGGACGCGAGCGCGTCCCGGGGGTGGCGCTGAGCGTGCGCTACCCGGGCGACGGCGACCCCGACGTGAGCCTGCTGGCCGAACCGCTGGTGGCGGAGCTGCTGGCGGCCCACTGGTGGAGAGGCTAGGCGGAGGAGCGGACCCAGGAGGCGTAGAGGTCCGCGTACACGCCCGGCCGGTCCACGAGTTCGTCGTGGGATCCGCTCTGGACGATGCGGCCGTCGTCGAACACCAGGACCCGGTCGGCGGCCTCGGCCGTGGACAGGCGGTGGGCGATGGCCACGGACGTGCGGCCCCGGGTCAGCCGGTCCAGGGCCCGCTGGATGCGGACCTCGGTGTGCGGGTCCACGGCCGAGGTGGCCTCGTCCAGGACGAGCAGGTCCGGGTCCGCGATGTAGGCGCGCACGAGGGCGACGAGCTGACGCTCCCCCGCTGACAGGGACTCCCCGCGCTGGCCCACCGGCGTGTCCAGGCCGTGGGCGAGGCTTCCCAGCCAGTCCGCCAGGCCGAGTTCGGTGATGGCCGTCTCCAGCTCGGCGTCGGTGCTCTCGGGGCGGGCGAAGCGGATGTTGTCGCCCAGGGAGCTGTCGAACAGGAACCCCTCCTGGGGGACCATGACGACGCGGGCGCGCAGTGAGGAGAAGGAGACCTCGCGCAGGTCCACCCCGTCCAGGCGGACGGTGCCGGACGCGGGGTCCATGAGGCGGGTGAGGAGCTTGACGAAGGTGGTCTTGCCCGACCCGGTCTCACCGACGACCGCGACCCTGGTTCCCGGGGTGATCTCCACGTCCACGTCGTCCAGGACCACGGGACCCTCGGGGTAGGAGTAGGTGACCCGGTCGAACCCGACCCGGACCGGCCCGCGCGGCAGGACGCGTCCGGCCTCGCCGGGGTCCGCGATGTCGGGGACCGTGTCGAGCACCCCGAGGACGCGCCGCCACCCCGCGATGGCGTTCTGGGCCTCGTTGAAGATCTCCGTGGCCATCATCATCGGCTGGATGAAGAGCGTCATGAGGAAGAGGAAGGCGATGAGCTGACCCGCGGTGAGGTCTCCCCCGACGCCCAGCCAGACACCGACCAGGACGACGGCGACGTTGCCGACGGCGGCGACGATCTCCGCGAAGGGCGAGACGGCCATGGACAGGCGCTGCGCCCTGACCTGGGCGAGCCGGGTGGCCTGGACCGTCGTGTCGATGCGTCCGGCGGTGCGCTCCTCGGTGCCGTGGGCGCGGATGACGGCGGCGCCCATCACGGTCTCCCCGATGGCGCCGAGCATGTCGCCGGTGCGCTCACGGACCGTGAGGTAGGCCCGGGACAGCAGCTTCTGGAGCCAGCGGACGCCGAAGAGCAGCGGCAGGAAGCAGATCCACACCACGAGGGTCAGCTGCCAGGAGTAGACCGCCATGAGGGTGGTGGCGACCAGGAGCTGGCCGACGCTGACGAGCAGGAGCAGCCCGCCCCACTGCATGAAGGTGCTGATCTGGTCGACGTCGCCGGTGACCCGGGAGACCAGGGCGCCCTTGCGCTCGCTGTTCTGGGTGAGCACGGACAGGTCGTGGACGTGGCGGAAGGCCTTGCGGCGCAGGGTGGCCAGACCGGACTCGGTGGCCCGGTACAGCCGCAGGTTCATCAGGTACGAGCAGAACATGGTGACCACGAGCAGCGCCGCGCAGACCGTCACCATGCGGGTGACGAAGCCGAGGTCGGGACCGGTCTCCCCGGTGAGCCCGTTGTCGATGATCTGCTGGACGGCGACGGGGACGATCACCTTGCCCGCGGTGGCGACCAGGGCGAACACCAGCGTGAGCCACAGGCCCCGGGCGAACTCCGGGGACAGCTGGAGACCGCGCCGGATGGTACCGAACGCGGAGTCCTGGTTCTGGTGCAGGGAGAGGACGGGGTCGCGTTCGGGGCGCCCGGCCCCGGCCTCCGCCTGCTCCGACCGGTCGTCGGTACGGGGCTGGGTCGGTGCGCTCATCGGCTGGTCTCCTCGGCGGCGTCGGTGGGGTGTCCTCCGGTGGGCAGGTGCGGTTCCGCGGGGCCGGGCTCCTCCGGGAGGGGAGCGCGCTCGCTCTCGTTCTCCGCCGAGGCGCGCTCGTAGGCGGTGACGAGCCTGTTGTACCCGCTGGAGGTGACCAGGAGCTCGGCATGGGTGCCGCGCGCCAGGACGCGTCCGCCCTCCATGTAGAGGACCTCGTCGGCGAGCTCGATGGTGGCCCTGCGGTAGGCCACGACGACCACGGTGGCGGCGTCGTCGCGTTCGCGCAGTCCGGCCAGGATCTGGGCCTCGATCTGCGGGTCCACGGCCGAGGTGGCGTCGTCCATGATCAGCAGGCGGGGGCGGCGGACGATGGCGCGGGCCAGGGCGAGGCGCTGGCGCTGTCCGCCGGACAGTGTGGTGCCCTTCTCCCCGAGACGGGCGTCGAGGCCTCCGTCGAGTTCCGCGATGAACCCGTCGGCCCGTGCCAGCCGGAGCGCGGCCCAGATCTGTTCGTCGTCGACCCCGGCCGCGCCGAGGGAGACGTTGTCGCGGACGGAGTCCTCGAACACGAACGTGCCCTGGGGCACGAGCGCCGCGTGGCGCGGGATCTGGCCCCGGGCGAGGTCGCGCACGTCGACGCCGTCGTAGCGGACGGCGCCGGACTCGGGGTCGACCAGGCGCATGAGGACGGTGGTGAGGGTGGACTTCCCGGACCCGGTGGGTCCGACGAGGGCGACGGTGCGCCCGGGGGCGATGTCGAGGTCGACGCCGTTGAGGACGGTGGTGCGGGCCCCGGTGACGGTGTGGTCGTCCAGGAGGTCGCGGCCGCCGCCCTCGGCGTCGTAGGCGTCGGCGTAGGAGAAGGTGACGTCGCGGACGCTGAGTGCGAGGCCGCGCTCGGTGCTCTCCAGGGTCCGGTCGCCGTGTTCCATGGCGCCGTCGGAGTTGAGGACGGACTGCACGCGGTCCCAGCCGACGACGCTGCGCGGCAGGTCACCGAGGATCCATCCGAAGGAGCGGATGGGCAGGGCGAGGAGTGTGAAGAGGAAGGCGATCTGCACGAGCTCGCCGGGTTCGATGGCGCCGGTGGACAGGCGCCACATCCCGAGGAGGAGGACGGCGAGCACCCCGAAGTTGGGCAGGGCCTCGGTGAAGGGGTCGAACATGGAGCGCATGCGGCCGACCTGGATGAGGGCGTCGCGCAGGCGGTGGGCGGACCGGGTGAAGCGTTCGGTCTCGGTGTCCTCGCGGCCGAGGGTCTTGACGACGAGGGCGCCGTCGAAGGACTCGTGGGCGACCCCGCTGACCTCGGCGCGCAGGGCCTGGGCCCGGGAGGCCATCGGGGAGACGCGGCGCTGGAACACCACGTTGGCGGCGGCCAGGATCGGGAAGACCACGAAGGCGACCAGGGCCAGGACCGGGTCGGTGACGATCATCGCGACGGACGCGATGACCAGCATGAACACGCTGCCGACGGCCATGGGGAGCGGTGCGAGGGGCTGCCAGGCGGCTTCGACGTCGGCGTTGGCGTTGGACAGGAGCTGGCCGGTGGGGTGGCGGTGGTGCCAGGAGAGCGGGAGTTCCAGGTACTTGCGGGCGACGGCGCGGCGGTAGCGGGCCTGCATGCGGAACTGCATGAGCCCGGCGAGCAGGCGACGCAGGGCGAGCCCCACGGCCTTGCCGAGGCCGACCGCCATGAGCAGGGCCGCGGCGGCGAGCAGTGCGGCCGCGGTGGTCTCTCCGGCGGAGAAGGCCGGGAGGATGGTGTTGTCGGTGAGGTGTCCCAGCACGGAGGCGGAGCCCACGGAGACGCCCGCGTGCAGCATGGCCCCGGCGACGGCGGCGAGGAAGATCCACGGTTCGGTGCGGGCGGCGACGCCCAGGACGCGCATCCCCCGGGCGAAGACGCCCTTGTGGGGGTCGGTGGCCTGGTCCGGGGTGCCGGTGTCGGCGCTCTCGGCGGCGGGGTCGCCGGGCGGGTCGCCCTCCCGTGTCGCCTGGTTCGCCGTCGTGGTGCCCTGCGCCATACGCCCCCGCTTCCTCGTCCTGACCGGTTCGCTCCGGCCGCCCGGCCACGTTCCGTCCGTTCCCGGGCATGCCGACGGGCACGGGTCGCGTGTTGGGGCCAACCTATCCAGCGGCACCGACAGCTGCCACCGGATTGTTTCAGCGCGGGACACATCCGTGCTATTCCGTACAACGGGAACTTCCCGGGGGTCCCGGGGTGTACACGCGTCGGGCCCGGTACGCCGCGGGAGGCGTACCGGGCCCCACTCTCGTCACGTCAGGTGGTGCGGGTACGGGCTAGGAGCCGCGCACCGTCTCCAGCTCACGGGCCTGGTCGCCCTCCTCGACGGGAGCGTCCTCGGCCGGGCCCTGCTCGGCGGGACGGCCAGGACCAGCGGGACGACCCGGACCGGCCGGACGCACCTGCTCGGCGGGGCCCTGCTCAGCGGCTTCCTCGGCCGGGGCCTGCTCCGCGGGAGCCTGCTCCGCGGCACCCTCGGCCGGAGCCTGCTCCGCGGCCTCCTCGCCGGGGGCCTGCGCCCTGGAGGAGCAGCTGTCGACACCGGTGATGCTGGCCTTGTAGGTGAGCCAGCCGTAGACGCCGTCGACGCCGATGCACTTCTCGCGCTGGAAGTTGCGGACGGCCTGCTCCGTGGCGGAGTTGTAGCGGCCGTTGACGGTCAGACCGGCGTCGTTCTTCTCGTTGAGCAGCACCTGCACGGCGCGGACGCCGTAGCCCCGGTCGTCGCGCTGGAAGCCGTCGGCGCTGGTCGGGAACAGCTCGTTCCGGATCTTGATCCAGCTCTGTGACTCCAGGACGCCGTTGACGTCGATGCCCTCACGGCGCTCGAAGTCGCGGAGGACACGGTTGAACTCCGACGTGAAGGTCTCGCTCGTGTTGTCCGTGATGTAGCCGAGGTGGTTCAGGAAGTACTGCGCGGCGAGGATGTCGACGCTGGGGCCGGGGTTCTGGAGCGAGTAGTTCGGCCAGACCTGGGCCTGGATCATCTGGATGACCTCGTCCGGCGTGCGCTCGAAGTCGTCGGCCGCGGCGGACGGGGCCATGAGGGCCATGCCGCCGATGGCGATGGCTCCGGCGGTGGCGAGGGAAGCGAACCTGCGAGCGAGGCCGGTGATGACGTGCTTGGACATGATGGGCGACTGTCTCCCTGTCGTGGCTGCTAAGACGCGCTCATGCTCACACGGACCACAGCTTGGTCAACGCCATGACACGCTTTGATTACTGACAGTAATCATTGACACGGTTATGCAGGTCACAGGCCCCGAGCGCACGCGCTCGGGGCCTGTTCTTCGTCATGTCGGCGTGTCGCGACCATCCACCGCCTACCGGACCGGGTATCCGGCCTCACGCAGGCTACGCTTGACGTCGGCGATGGTGAACTCCCCGAAGTGGAAGACGGTCGCCGCCAGCACCGCGTCCGCGCCCGCGGCGACCGCCGGGACGAAGTGCTCCACCGCGCCCGCCCCGCCCGAGGCGATCAGCGGGACGTCCACCCGCGCGCGCACCGCGCGGATCAGCTCCAGGTCGAAACCCGCCCGGGTGCCGTCGGCGTCCATCGAGTTGAGCAGAATCTCACCGGCCCCCAGCTCGGCGGCCCGCTCACACCACTCCAGAGCGTCGACACCGGCGCTCTCCCGACCGCCGTGCGTGGTGACCTCGAACCCGCTGGGTGTGGGACGACCGCCCTCGCGCACGCGGCGCACGTCGGCGGAGAGCACCAGGACCTGGCGGCCGAAGCGTTCCGCGATCTCCCCGATCAGCTCCGGACGGGCGATCGCGGCGGTGTTCACCCCCACCTTGTCGGCACCGGCGCGCAGCAGCCGGTCCACGTCCTCGGTGGTACGGACCCCTCCCCCGACGGTGAGCGGGATGAACACCTGGTCCGCGGTGCGGCGCACCACGTCGAAGGTGGTCTCGCGGTTGCCGCTGGAGGCGGTGACGTCCAGGAAGGTCAGCTCGTCGGCGCCCCCGGCGTCGTAGGTGCCCGCGAGCTCCACCGGGTCACCGGCGTCGCGGAGGTTCTCGAAGTTGACGCCCTTGACGACGCGTCCGGCGTCGACGTCCAGACACGGGATGACTCGGATGGCCAGGCTCACCGATCCGCACCCCGCACCGTGGTCAGGGCGTCCTCCAGGGTGAAGGCGCCCTCGTACAGGGCGGTGCCCATGATGGCGCCCTCCACGCCCAGCGGGACCAGGGAGGAGATCGCCTCCAGGTCGGCGAGGCTGGACACGCCGCCGCTGGCGACCACCGGCTTGTCGGTGCGCTCGCACACGGTGCGCAGCAGGTCCAGGTTGGGGCCCTTGAGGGTGCCGTCCTTGTTGACGTCGGTGACCACGTACCGGGCGCAGCCCTCGGACTCCAGGCGGTCGAGGGTCTCCAGGAGGTCGCCGCCGTCGCGGGTCCAGCCCCGGGCGGCCAGGGTCGTGCCGCGCACGTCCAGGCCGATCGCGATCCGGTCGCCGTGCTCGGCGATGATCCGGGCGCACCACTCCGGGTTCTCCAGGGCGGCGGTGCCGATGTTCACGCGGGTGCAGCCCGTGGCCAGGGCGGCGGCCAGGGACTCGTCGTCGCGGATGCCGCCGGACATCTCGACCTTCACGTCGAGGCGGTCGACGATGGCGCGCAGGAGGTCGCGGTTGTGGCCCCGGCCGAAGGCCGCGTCCAGGTCCACCAGGTGGATCCACTCGGCCCCGGCGTCACGCCAGGCGCGGGCGGCCTCGAAGGGGTCGCCGTACTGGCCGCCGGAGCCGGCCCTGCCCTGGACGAGCTGGACGGCCTGGCCGCCGGACACGTCCACGGCGGGCAGCAGTTCGAGTACGGGGGTCGACGGGGTGTGGTCGCCGGTCATGGTGCCTTCTCGTGCTCGGTTCGGTTCGGGGACATGCGTCGTCACAGCGTGCCGACCCAGTTGGCCAGGACCCGGGCCCCGGCGTCACCGGACTTCTCCGGGTGGAACTGGGTCGCGCTGAGCGGACCGTTCTCCACGGCGGCCACGAAGGGTTCGCCGTGTTCGGACCAGGTCACCCGGGGGCCGCGGATACGGTCGCTGTGACTGACGAACTCCCAGCGGCGGACCGCGTAGGAGTGCACGAAGTAGAAGCGGTCCTCGGGGCCCACCCCCGCGAACAGGCGTGTGTCCTCGGGCGGGGTGACGGTGTTCCAGCCCATGTGGGGGACGACGGGCGCCCGGAGGCGTTCGACCGTGCCCGGCCACTCACCGCAGCCCTCGGTGGCGCGGTCCTCGGCGTGGACGTCGGCCTGTTCGACGCCCCGGTCGAAGAGGACCTGCATGCCCACGCAGATCCCCAGGACGGGGCGGCCCCCGGCCACGCGCCGACCGATGATCCGGTCTCCCCCGGCCGCCCGGAGGCTGGCCATGCAGGCGCTGAAGGCGCCCACCCCGGGGACGACCAGCCCGTCCGCGTCGAGCGCGGCGTGCGGGTCGGAGGTGACGGTGACGTCGGCGCCGGTGCGCTCCATGGCGCGCTGGGCCGAGCGGAGGTTGCCCGACCCGTAGTCGAAGACGACCACACGTGACATTCGAGTGCGTGCCCTTCAGTTGGTGAGGTGAGCGTCCCTGGACGCGGGGGGACTAGAAGTAGCCGAGCCGCAGCACGCCGGAGACCACGGCGAGCGCGACGCACCCGGCAAGGACGCCCGCGATGAGGCGGTTCCTCCCCCACAGCGCGTACACGCCGCCGGCGAGGAATCCGCCCAGGACGAGCAGGAACAGGCCCCAGAGGTCGGTGTCCATCTACAGGACGCCCTTGGTGGAGGGCACCCAGTCCACGCGCGGGTCGTTCTCGGTGGCCACGCGCAGTGCGCGGGCGAACGCCTTGAACTGCGCCTCCACGATGTGGTGGGCGTTGCGGCCGTAGGGCACGTGGACGTGCAGGGCCACGCGCGCCTGGGCGACGAACGACTCGAAGATGTGGCGGGTCATGGTCGTGTCGTAGTCGCGGCCGATGACCGGCGCCATGCCCTCGGGCTCGGTGTGCACGAGGTAGGGGCGGCCGGAGACGTCGACGGTGACCTCGGCCAGCGCCTCGTCGAGCGGGACCTTGGCGTCGGCGAAGCGGCGGATGCCCGCGCGGTCGCCGAGGGCCTCGCTGAAGGCCGCGCCCAGGGCGAGGGCCGTGTCCTCCATGGTGTGGTGCGCGTCGATGTGCAGGTCGCCCTCGGTGCGCACGGTGAGATCGAAGAGTCCGTGCTTGGCGAGCTGGTCGAGCATGTGGTCGAAGAATCCGACCCCGGTGGAGACGTCGGCGACGCCCGTGCCGTCCAGGTCGACCTCGACCAGGACCTTGGTTTCCTTGGTTGCGCGTTCGACGCGCCCGATGCGGCTCATGGTGCCTGATCCTTGGTGGTGCTGTGGTGGTGGTGCGGTGCGGTGGTGCCGGGCGGGCCGGCCAGGCTAGCGGCCGGTGACCTTCAGGAGCGCCGCGCGGAAGGCGGCCATCTCCTCGCTGGTGCCGACGGTGACGCGCAGCCAGCCGTCGGGGCCGGTCTCGCGGATGAGGACGTCCTGGTCGAGCAGGTCCCGCCAGACCCGGCTGCGGTCCTCGAACTCACCGAACAGGACGAAGTTGGCGTCCGAGTCCGCGACGGAGAACCCCTGTTCCCGGAGCCAGAGGACGAGCGCGTCGCGTTCGGCGCGGAGGTCGTCGACGGCGCCGAGGAGCTCCTCGGCGTGCTCCAGCGCGGTGAGGGCCACCGTCTGGGTGACGGCGGACAGGTGGTAGGGCAGGCGGACCAGCTGGAGGGCGTCCACCACGGCGGGGTGCGCGGCGAGGTAGCCCACGCGCGCCCCGGCCAGGGCGAAGGCCTTGGACATGGTGCGCGAGACGATCACCCTGGGGTGGTCCGGCAGGGACAGGGCGCTGGGCGTGTTCGCGCGGCGGAACTCGGCGTAGGCCTCGTCGACCACCACGACCCCCGGGGCGGCCCGGGCGACGCGCTCGATGTCGGCCATCTCCAGGGCGGTACCGGTGGGGTTGTTGGGCGAGGTCAGGAAGACGACGCTGGGCCGGTGCTCCTCGATGGCGGCCAGGGCGGCGTCCACGTCGATCCGGAAGTCGGCGTCGCGCGGGACCGGCACCCAGTGCGTCCCGGTCCCCCGGGAGATGATCGGGTGCATCGAGTAGGACGGCTCGAAGCCCATCGCCGTGCGGCCGGGTCCGCCGAAGGCCTGGAGCAACTGCTGGAGGACCTCGTTGGAGCCGTTGGCCGCCCAGACGTGGGCGGCGGTCAGGCCGTGGCCGAGGTAGGCGGCCAGGCCCTCACGCAGCCGGACCGCGTCCCGGTCGGGGTACCGGTTGAGCCCGAGGGCGGTGTCCGCCACCGCCTCGGCGAGGGCCTTCGCCAGGCGCGGGGAGGGCGCGTGGGGGTTCTCGTTGGTGTTGAGGACCACCGGCACGTCCAGCTGCGGTGCGCCGTAGGCCGAGCGTCCGCGCAGGTCGTCGCGGAGCGGCAGGTCGTTCAGGGTGAAGCTCACTGGGTTCACACTCGTGGTCGGTCGTGGCGGGACGGTCTCCCGGGGCCACTGTGACCACCGTGGTCACAGGGGTCCCCTCCGGTCGCCCCGCCGGGGCGGGCGTCTGACGGCCTCCGGTTCGCTTCGGCCGTTGTTCGGGCGCCGCCGGGGGCGGTCACCCCCGGCTCCTCCCCGGAACTGCTGGAACACCCCCGGGTCAGGGCGTGTTCCCCTCCTCCGTGCGCGCGGCCACGGCCTCGCCGTGCGCGGGCAGGTCCTCGGCCTGGGCCAGGGTGATGACGTGATGGGCGACGTCGGCCAGCGCGTCGCGGTCGTACTCGACGACGTGCACCCCGCGCAGGAAGGTCTGCACGCTCAGGCCACCGCTGTGGCAGGCGCAGCCGCCGGTGGGCAGCACGTGGTTGGAGCCCGCCGCGTAGTCACCGAGGGAGACCGGGGAGTGGTCCCCGACGAAGATCGCTCCGGCGTTGCGCACGCGCGCCGCCCGAGCCGGGGCGTCGGCGGTCATGATCTGCAGGTGCTCGGCCGCGTAGGCGTCGACGACCGCCAGCCCCTGCTCGAGGTCGTCCACCAGGACGATGCCGGACTGCGGGCCCGACAGGGCTTCACGGACGCGCTCGCTGTGCTTGGTGGCGGCGACGCGCGCGGCGAGGCGTTCGGTGACCGCCTCGGCCAGGGCCTCGTCCGGGGTCACCAGGACGGAGGCGGCGACGACGTCGTGCTCGGCCTGGCTGATGAGGTCGGCGGCGACGTAGTCGGGGTTGGCGGTGGAGTCCGCGAGGATCGCGATCTCGGTGGGCCCGGCCTCGGCGTCGATGCCGATGACGCCCTTGAGGAGGCGCTTGGCGGCCGCGACCCAGATGTTGCCGGGGCCGGTGACCATGTCGGCGCGCTCGCAGTCGTCGGTGCCGTAGGCGAACATCGCCACCGCCTGGGCGCCACCGACCGCGTACACCTCGTCCACGCCGAGCAGCGCGCAGGCGGCGAGGATGGTCGGGTGGGGCAGCCCACCGAAGTCCTTCTGCGGCGGCGAGGTCACCGCGAGGGAGGCCACGCCCGCCTCCTGGGCGGGGACGACGTTCATGATGACGCTGGACGGGTAGACGGCGCGGCCGCCCGGCACGTAGAGGCCGACGCGGTTGACCGGGATCCACTTCTCCGTGACGGTGCCGCCGGGGACGACCTGGGTGGTGTGGTCCTGGCGGCGCTGCGCGCTGTGCACCTTGCGGGCGCGGCGGATGGACTCCTCCAGCGCGGCGCGCACGGCGGGGTCGAGTTCGACGAGGGCCGCGTCGATGGCGTCCTTGGGGACACGGACGTCGGTGAGCCGCACGCCGTCGAAGCGTTCGGTGAGTTCGACCAGTGCCTCGGTCCCGCGATGGCGGACGTCCTCACAGAGCGGCCGCACGCGCTCGGTGGCGTCGGCCACATCGATTTCGGCGCGCGGAAGGGCGTCGCGCGGGTCGTCCTGGGAGCCTCGGAGGTCGATTCGACTGATCACGGTCCCAGTCTAGGGGGCTCGGCCCAATCCGTGGGTGGCGGAGTCCGGATGATGGACACCACACCCGCGCGACCGGCGCGAACCCGCTTCCCGGACCCGCGCCCCGACGACTCCCCGGACGCGCGAAATAAGCGTCGCCTAAGTTTGGGACACCTTACCTAATTTGATGAAAGAAAGGCTTGCCTCATTCATTGGGACGCCACTCCGAGGTGTTTCGCAAAACGCTTTTTAATGGGTTATCGTGGGGGCATGACTTCGAACAAGACCGGCGATAGCAGCCATTCCAAGTTCCATCGTCTCCTCATCGACCAGGTGCGGCACGAGTTCACCGCCTCGCACCAGTACGTGGCGATCGCGGCCTGGTTCGACGACCAGGACCTGCCCCAGCTGGCCAGGGTCTTCTACGAGCAGTCCCTGGAGGAGCGCGACCACGCGATGATGATCGTGCGGTACCTGCTCGACAGCGACGTCACCTTCGCCCTTCCCGGCGTGGACGACATCGAGACCGATTTCGCCGTCGCCCGCGACCTGGTCGCCCTGGCCCTGCGCCAGGAACGCGAGGTGACCGACAACTTCCAGCGACTGGCCAGGGTCGCCCGCGACGAGGACGACTACACCGGAGAGCAGTTCCTCCAGTGGTTCATCCAGGAGCAGGTGGAGGAGGTCGCCAAGATGTCGACCCTCCTGAACGTCGTGGACCGCGCCAACGGCAACCTGTTCGACGTGGAGACCTTCGTCGCCCGCGACATGCCGAGCGAGGACAACGGCAGCCAGGGCGCTCCGGGCACCGCGGGCCCCTCGGTCTCCTGACCGGCCGCGCCTCCGGCGCCGTCCGCGCACCCGCCCCGCCCGGGCCGCCCCGGGCGGGGCGCCCGCGTCCGTACCCCGGCGGGGGCATACTGGGACCATGCCAGAGGCGCTGCCGATCTTCCCGCTGAACACCGTGCTGTTCCCCGGTATGACGATCCCACTCCACGTGTTCGAGAACAGGTACCGTCGGCTGGTCTCGGAACTGCTCGGCCCCACCCTGGCCGGGGGCGAGCCGGGTGGCCGGGACCACGGACCCGCGCGCTTCGGGGTCGTCTGGATCGAACTGGGCCAGGAGGTGGCCAGTGAGTCCGGGCAGGGCTCGGGGGGCGCGGACACCGGTGTGCCCAACACCGCCGGGCCCGGGGCGCCGGCCTCCCTTCCGCTGGTGAGCGCGACCGGGTGCACGGCCGTGGTGCGCGACGTGCGCACCTACGAGGACGGCCGCTACGACCTGGTGGTCGAGGGCGGCACGCGGTTCACCATCACCGACCTGTCGGACGTCGACACCGCCTCCACCGACGACTACTCGACGGCGGCGGTCTCCCTTCTGCCCGAGCCCCTGGGGCCGGACGTCGAGGAGCACGCCGACCGGGTGCGGGAACTGTACGAGGTGTACGAGCGGCGGCTGGCGGACATCGGCATGGCGTCGGAGACCGCGGGCGACCTGCCGCGCGACCCGATCGCGTTGTCGTACACCGTGGCGATCTCGGTGGTGCTGGACTCGGCGGAGAAGCAGCGTCTGCTGGAGGCCGAAGACGCGGCGACCCGGCTGGCGGTGGCCGCGCGCTTCCTGCGCAGGGAGAACCGGATCGTGGCCGCGCCGGACCTGCCCAACCTCCCCGCGGGCCCGTTCCTCGACAACGGGGTCTCCTTCAACTAGGGCGCCGTCTCAGGGGATCCTCCCCCTGACGGGGACACCCCCGTCACCTGGTGCGGTGTCCCGTGTACGGAGGAGTAGCCTGCCCTGAGGTGGAAGTACGAAGTGGAAGGCCCAGGTGACCCATGAGTGGAAGATCCACGCCCGCGACGGTGGCCGCCAGCAGGACCAAGACCACCTACACGTTGCACCCCTATGAGGTGAACGGGGGCGAGGGCCACTCCTATGGCGCGGACGCCGCCGACGCGATCGGGGTACCGCACGAGCAGGTGTTCAAGACGCTGGTGGCCGAGGTGGACGGCGTGTTCACCGTCGGGGTGGTGCCCGTGAGCGCGTCGCTGGACCTGAAGGCGCTGGCGGCCGCGGTCGGCGGCAAGCGGGCGACGATGGCCGATCCGGTCCGGGCGGAGAAGATCACCGGGTACGTGCGTGGCGGCATCAGCCCGTTGGGGCAACGCAAGCGGCTGCGGACGGTGATCGACTCCTCGGTGGCGGAGCTGCGTGCGGTGTACGTCTCCGCCGGGCGGCGGGGACTCCAGATGGAGCTGACCCCCAAGGACCTCATCGCCCTGACGGAGGCCTCCCTCGCCCCCATCGGGACGGACTGAACGACCCAGGGCGCCGGGGCGGCCCGGAGCGGGCGAAGAGGAGTCGTCGCCCCGTGCTCGGCCCCGGAATCCGCTGGGTCACAGGGGTCCGTGGACCGGCACACATTCGCGTACGGAGTGTTGCCCGCCCCCCTACCCAGGGGTAGCTTTGTGACATGGGCAACACTTCATCCCCCTATCGGTCCGTTCCCGACATGTTCGTCTCCCGCGTCGCCGAATCCGGCGACCGGGAGGCGTTCACCTACCCGGTCCCCTCCCCCGCCGGTGGCGGCGAGAAGTGGGAGTCCCTGACCTGGAACCAGACCCGTGACCGTGTCCGCGCCCTGGCGTTGGGCCTGCACTCCCTGGGTCTGACCTCCCAGGCCCGGTGCGCGATCGCGTCGAGCACCCGCGTCGAGTGGGTCCTGGCCGACCTCGCGATCCTGTGCGCGGGCGGCGCCTCCACCACGATCTACCCCTCCTCCGGCCCGCCCGACTGCGCGTTCATCGTGTCCGACTCCGGCAGCATGGTGGCCTTCGCCGAGAACGACGAGCAGGTCGCCAAACTCCTGGAGCAGCGCGGCGCCATGCCCGGACTGTCCCGGGTCATCGCCTTCGAGGGGGCGGCCGGGGGCGACGACGACTGGGTGATGAGCCTGTCCGAACTGGAGGAGGTCGGCGCGGGCCTGCACGCCGAGCGGCCCGATCTCTTCGACACGTTGGTCTCCTCCGTCCGCGCCGACCACCTGGCGACGCTGATCTACACCTCCGGCACCACCGGCCGCCCCAAGGGGGTGCGCCTGGACCACGCCAACTGGCTCTACGAGGCCGAGGCGCTGCGGGTCATGGGCGACGAGATGCGCGCCCAGGGCTGGGAGATGCTCGACGCCGACGACGTCCAGTACCTGTGGCTGCCCCTGGCCCACAGCTTCGGCAAGGTCATGCAGGTCGCCCAGTTGCGGCTCGGGTTCACGACCGCCGTCGACGGCCGCGTGGACCGGATCGTCGACAACCTCGCCGTCGTGCGGCCCACCTTCATGGCCGCCGCCCCGCGCATCTTCGAGAAGGTGTTCAACCGGGTCGTCATGCAGGCCAAGGAGGGAGGCGCCGCCAAGTACCGGATCTTCCGGTGGGCCGTCGGCGTGGGAGACCAGGTGGCCCGGCTGAGGGAGGAGGGCCGGGAGCCCGGCGGACTGCTCGCCGTCCGGTACCGGGTGGCCGACCGCCTCGTGTTCGCCAAGCTGCGTGCCCGGTTCGGTGACCGGCTGAAGTTCTTCGTGTCCGGCAGCGCGCCCCTGGCCCCCGAGATCGGCCGGTTCTTCTACGGCGCCGGGATCACCATCCTGGAGGGCTACGGCCTGACCGAGACCTCGGCGGGGGCCTTCCTCAACCGACCGGGTGACGTGCGCTTCGGCTCGGTGGGGCTGCCCCTGCCCGGGACGGAGGTGCGGATCGCGGAGGACGGCGAGGTCCTATTGCGCGGCGGAAGCGTGATGCGCGGCTACCACAACCTGTCCGGAGCCACCCAGGAGGTCCTCGACGAGGACGGCTGGTTCGCCACCGGTGACATCGGCGCCCTGGAGAACGGCCGTCTGCGGATCACCGACCGCAAGAAGGAACTCATCAAGACCTCGGGCGGCAAGTACGTGGCTCCGCAGAGCATCGAGAGTCGGTTCAAGTCCCTGTGCCCCTACGTGGGCAACCTGGTGGTGCACGGTGACCGTCGGCCCTACTGCGTGGCCCTGGTGACCCTCGACGCTGAGGCGATCGAGGTCTGGGCCGAGGCCAACGGCCTGGGCGCGCTGAACTACCTCGGGCTGACCAGGGAACCCAAGGTGCGGGCCATGCTTCAGGAGGCCATCGACGAGCTCAACCGCGGCCTGCCCCGGCACGAGTCCGTCAAGGACTTCGCCATCCTGCCGAACGAGCTCACGGTGGAGCAGGGCGAGATCACACCGAGCCTGAAGATGCGCCGCAGAGCCGTGGAGGAGCGGTACCGGGACCTGCTCGACGGCATGTACGAGGACTCCGTGCAGACCCTGTGAGCGCCGCCGGGCGCGGCGGACGCCCTCAGCCGAGTCCGGCGGTCCCCGCTCCTCCCTGACGGGGGTCGCCGGTCAGGGGGACGACACCCTCGGCGGGGATCCGGTCCCGGACAGGTTCGGGCACGCCGGGCTGGTCGCCGCGCATCAGGCTGAAGGCGTCCAACAGCCCGTACTGGAGGACGTGCACGAAGGGCCACACGACCAGGAACGCGACGGCTTGGAGCTGGAGGGCCGCGACCACCGTGCCACCGGGGTCGGTGGCCAGCACGGCCTCCCGGGCCGGAGCGTCCAGAGCGACGCCGATCCGCCAGACCAGCAGGGACGCGGCGGCCGCGCCGAGCGTGCTCGCGACGAGTCCGACCATCCGCAGGTCCTGGAACCGGCGCCGGGCCAGGGAGAACTGGACCATGTACGCGGCGTAGCCGGTGACGAGCCCGGCCAGCGCGGTGATGACGACGAAGTAGCCCTCCCCCGCGAAGACCTCCTCGGAGGCGCCGGTGAAGACCCCGCCGTCCGGCAGGACCACCACCTCGGGCCGCGGGGCGAGCCACCACCACAACGGGGCCAGGAGGGCGCCCAGCAGCGCCGTACCCCCGAGGAAGGCCACGCCCACGACCAGGCCGCGTACCGGCGCGCCACCGCTCTGTTCCGCCATCAACCGCTCCTCATCATCGCCACCCGGCCCCGCCGAAAACCAGTGGATACCGGACATGGCCCGAAGGAGAATACCGCCATGAGCGACAAGAGCAGCCTCCACGGCCTCCCCGAGCGTGTCGATGCTCCCACAGCGGCCGACGAGCGCACGATGCTCCTGGCCTGGTTGGACTGGCACCGCGCCACGGTGCACCGCAAGTGCGCGGGTCTGGCCGCCGACCTCTCCTCGTCGGCGCCGCTGCCGGGGTCACCGATGACCACCATCGGCGGGATCGTCTCCCACCTCCGCTGGATGGAGGCGTTCTGGTTCGAGGTGGTGATGCTCAACCAGCCCGACCTGGCGCCGTACACGGTCGAGGACCCGGACGCCGAGTTCAGGGTGGGGGCGCGACGGCCCCTGGAGGAGCTCCTCCCCGAGTACGCCGCGCAGTGCGAGCGTTCCCGGGAGATCACCTCCCACCTGGAGCTCGGCAACTCCGCCCGCCGCGTGCTGAGGGAACGCGACCGGGTGACCCTGCGCTGGGTGGTCCTGCACATGATCGAGGAGACTGCCCGGCACAACGGACACCTGGACGTCCTCCGGGAGCTGGCCGACGGCGCCACCGGCCAGTAGCCCTCCGGCGTGCGCGGGCCCGGGACGGTACTCACCGCCCCGGGCCCGACGACCGCGCGGATCAGTCCTGGTCGTCACCGTCCTCGGAGGAGGGGGCCTCCTCCTCGTCGGCGAGGATCAGGTACAGACCGCGTTTGGTCTCGGCCAGCAGGCGCTTGGCCCGCTCCAGCTGCTCCGGGGTCCCGGCCTGGGCGACCTGGGACGCGGCGGCCGAGAGCTGGTAGGCCAGGGCTCCGATCTCCTCGTAGCGGGACCTGGCGTCGGCGTGCGCGTCCGCTCCCGCCTCCCACGGCGGGGTGAGGTCGGCGCCGTTCTCCTCCAGGTAGGCGATGCCCTCGTCGGTGAGCTGGTAGGGGCGGCGGCGCCCCTCCCCCTCGACCTGCGCGACCAGGCCCTCGTCCTCCAGCTGCTGGAGCATGGGGTAGACGGAGCCGGGGCTGGGGCGCCAGGCGCCGCCGCTGCGCTCGCGTCCCTCGCGGATGATCTCGTATCCGCTGCGCGTCTCCTCCGCCAGGAGCATGAGGATGCCGGTGCGGACGTCGCCGCGCCGGGCGCGGCCGCCTCCCCTGCGGGGCCCGTGCCCGCCCCCGAAGGGGAAGCCCGGACCGAACGGTGCCCCCGGGCCTGCGGGACCGAAGTGCCCGCCCGGGGACCCTCCCCACGGAGGGGGCGGCGACCCGGGTGGGCCGGGCGGGGGCGGCGGGTGGCCGAATCCGTCCCGTCGCGGGCCCTGGTGCTCGTCGTGGTGTGCGTTCGGGATGTCTGTGGGGCGCGGGGCCCAGGGCAGCCGGGGACGCTCGGTGCGTCGCCCGCCCCAGGGCCAGGGGCCGGGAAGTGCCATCGCGGTCATGTCGTTCTCCTTGGTAGCGATTGATGTTGATCGTTCACGACTGTCACTCCGTGATCCGATAGCTCAAAGATATATCGCTAACTGGCTCAAGGCAAGAGTGGAGACACAAAGATCCCCGTGTGCGGTGCCGCACACGGGGATCCTGGAGGTGGTCGACCGGTCAGTAGTCGACCGCGTACGCCCCCAGCAGGCTCTTCATCTCACCGTTGAACTCAGGCGAGATCCGCACCGAGTAGCGGTCCACCGCGTAGATCCGGGAGCGCACCGGGTTGTCCACCCGGATCCGCACGGGGGTGTCCCCCTTGTGCGTGCTCAGCACCTGACGGAGATCGTCCACGAGCTCGGAGTTCAGCCGGTCCTCGGCCACGGTGAGCAGTACCGGCGGTTCGCCCTCGGTGACGTGGGAGATGTCGAGGATGGACATCTCGGAGGCGAACATCGACCAGGTGCCGTCCCGGTCGTTGAGCCGCCCCTTGACCGTGACCGCCGTGTCCTCCAGCAGCGCCTCCACGTACAGCGGATACGTCTTGGGGAAGAACAGCACCTCCATGCTGGCGTCCAGGTCCTCCACCGTGGCGATGGCCCACTGGTTGCCCGCCTTGTTGGTGCGCTTGTCCACCTTGGAGATCAACCCCGAGATCCGCACCTCACCGCGCTCGCGCGCCAGCTCGCCGGCGACGATCTGCGCGATCGAGGTGTCGCGCGACCGCGCCAGCACCCGCTCGGCCCCGGCCAGGGGGTGGCTGGACACGTACAGACCCAGCATCTCCCGCTCGAACGCCAGCTTCGTCTTGCGGTCCCACTCCTCCTCGCCCCACTGGATGTTCAACCCGATCGGCGTGGAGTCGCCGTCGTCGTCACCACCGCCGAACAGGTCGAACTGGCCGTGCGCCTCCTGCTTCTTGGAGCTGATCATCCCGTCCACCGCCACCTCGTGGTGCCGGTACAGCTCGCGCCGGGGCTGGCCCAGCGAGTCGAAGCCGCCCGCCTTGATCAACGACTCGATCACGCGCTTGTTGCACGCCGCCAGCTCGATCTTGGACAGGAAGTCGGTGAAGGACGAGTACTTGCCCTTCTCCGTGCGGGTCTTGACGATCGAGTTCACCACGTTCGCGCCCACGTTGCGCACGGCGCCCATGCCGAAGCGGATGTCCTTGCCGACCGGGGTGAAGCGCAGACCGGACTCGTTGACGTCCGGCGGGAGCACCTTGATGTGCTGGGCCCGGCACTCGGCCAGGTACACCGCCATCTTGTCCTTGTCGTCACTGACCGAGGTCAACAGCGCGGCCATGTAGGCGGCCGGATAGTTGGCCTTGAGGTACGCGGTCCAGTAGGAGACCAGCGCGTACCCGGCGGCGTGCGACTTGTTGAAGGCGTAGCCCGCGAAGGGAAGCATGACGTCCCACAGGGCCTGGATGGCCTCCTGCGAGAAGCCGCGCTTCTTCGCCCCGGGGAAGAACTTGGCCTCCTCTTCTTCCAGGGCCTCCTTCTTCTTCTTACCCATGGCGCGACGCATCAGGTCGGCGCCGCCGAGCGTGTACCCGGCCAACTGCTGAGCGATCGCCATGATCTGCTCCTGGTAGACCAGCAGGTGGAAGGTCTCTCCCAGGATCGGTTCCAGGGCGTCCTTGAGCTCCGGATGGATCGGAGTGATCTCCTGGCGACCGTTCGAACGGTCGGCGTAGTCGTTGTGTGCGTTGGCCGCCATCGGGCCCGGTCGGTACAGGGAGAGAACAGCCGCGATGTCACCGAACTTCTTCGGCTCCATGCGCTTGAGGAGGTTGCGCATGGCGCCGCCGTCCAGCTGGAACACGCCCAGGGTGTCACCCCGAGAGAGCAGCTGGTAGGTCTTCCTGTCGTCCAGAGGCAGCTGAGCGAGATCGATGTCGACCCCCTCGGCCTCCTTGATGCTCTTGACCGCGTCGTCCATGATCGTGAGGTTGCGCAGGCCCAGGAAGTCCATCTTGAGCAGACCCATGTCCTCGCACTGAGGGTAGGGAAAGCCGGTGATGATGGCGCCGTCGGAGTCACGCTTGTGCAGCGGAATGACGTCGAGCAGAGGTTCCTTGGACAGGATGACGCCCGCCGCGTGCACACCGGTGCCCCGGGTCAGGCCCTCGATACCCCGCGCGGTCTCCATGACCTTGGCTACCTGAGGGTCGTTGTCGACCAGGCCCCGGAGCTCGGTGGTCTCGCCGTACCGCTCGTTCTCGGTGTTGAACACCGCGTCGAGCGCGATCTCCTTGCCACCCACCGCCGCGGGGAAGGCCTTGGTGATCTGGTCACCCACCGAGTAGGGCATACCCAGGATCCGGGTGGAGTCCTTCACGGCCGCTTTGGCCTTGATGGTGCCGAAGGTGAGGATCTGCGCCACCCGCTCCTCACCGTACAACTGGGTGACGTAGTCGATCATCTCGCCGCGCCGACGCTCGTCGAAGTCCAGGTCGACATCGGGCATGGTCACACGCTCGGGGTTGAGGAACCGCTCGAACAGCAGACCGTGTTCCAAGGGGTCCAGGTCGGTGATACCCAGAACGTAGGCGATCATCGAGCCGGCCGCCGAACCACGGCCCGGCCCCAGGGCGATCCCGGTCTTGCGGGCGTGCTGACAGATGTCGGAGACCACCAGGAAGTAGGCGGGGAAGCCCATCTCGTTGATGATGCCGAGTTCGAACTCCACCCGACGGCGGACGTCGTCACCCGCACCGTCCGGGTAACGGGTCGGGAGCAGCCGTTCGACCTCCTTTGCCAGCCAGGAGGCCTGGGTCTCACCTTCCGGGATGGGGAACTCCGGCATGAGGTCGCGATGGGCGAAGACCTCGTCATAGGCCCCGGCCTCGACCCGCTCGGCGATGAGCAGGGTGTTCTTGCAGCCCTGCGCCCACTCGTCGAAGTTGAGCAGGCCGCGCATTTCGTCGGCGGTCTTGAGGTAGTAGCCCGAACCGTTGAACCGGAAACGCGTGGGGTCGTCCAGGTTCTTGCCCACGCCCACCGCCAGCAGGGCGTCATGCGCCGCGGACTGGGACTCGTAGACGTAGTGCGAGTCATTGGTGACCAGCGGAGGGATGTCCAGCTCACGGCCGACCTTGAGCAGGCCGTCGCGGACCTCCTTCTCGATCGGAACGCCGTGGTCCATCAGCTCCAGGAAGACGTTCTCCCTGCCGAAGATGTCCTGGAGTCCTGCCGCGTACTCGATCGCTTCCTTCTCCTGCCCCAACCTCAGCCGTGTCTGCACACCGCCGGAGGGGCAGCCGGTCGAGACGATGATGCCCTCGTTGAACTGCTGCATGAGCTCGAGGTCCATGCGGGGCTTCATGTAGTAGCCCTCGGCCGAAGCCAGGGACGACATCCGGAAGAGGTTGCGCAGACCCTGCGCGTTCCGCGCGAGCATGGTCATGTGCAGGTACCGGCCGCCACCGGAGATGTCCTTGCCGCCTTCCGCCGAGGCGTCGTCGGAGGTGTTGGAGCGCCCCCAGAAGACCCGCTTCTTGTGGAAGCGCGACTCGGGCGCGACGTAGGCCTCGATCCCGATGATCGGTTTGACGCCCGACCCCTTGGACTGCTGGTAGAACTCGTAGGCCCCGAACATGTTGCCGTGGTCGGTCATGGCCACGGCTGGCATCCCCAACCGCCCGGCCTCCTTGAAGAGAGGCTTCAGCTTCGCCGCACCGTCGAGCATCGAGTACTCGGTGTGGACGTGCAGATGTGCGAAGGAGTCGGCCATGACGCGGGTGCCCCCAGGCGGGTAGACGGACGGTGGTGTCCCCTGAGCCTACGACTTCCCCACGACTTTCGCGGACGCCCTGTGGACAGGTGAGCCCCACCGGTGGTGCGGCTCGACCCTCATCGGACCGGCGGCTCACGCCACACTGGGATCGCCGATCCCGTCACAGGTGCGATCACTGGTGTTGTGGGCGCGGTCGGAGCAGACGTCCTCGGGCACGGGTGCCTCCTCACCGAGATCTCCGGGCCGGGCGCGCCACGTGACGTGACGCCCGGGCACGGCCCTACGACACGGGTGCACCGCGAGTCGGGTGCTGGTACACCGTCCGGACACGCGCGCCTGTTAACCTCCGGCGGTCGACCCCCCGCTCCCCCGTTGAGAGGATCCCCTCCCGTGACCACCACGCCGCGCCGGATCGCCTCCACCGCCACGCTGGTGCTGGCCGCCTCCGCGCTGACCGCCCTGCCCTCGTCGGCGGCCGAGTCCCCGTCGGTCCCGACCCCGCCCGGAGCGCACGAGGTGCGCTTCGCCACCTTCAACACCGCGCTGGAGCGCGGTGAGCAGGGCGCCCTCGTCGAGGAGCTGGCCACTCCCGACAGCGAGCAGGCCCGCAACGTCGCAGAGATCATCCAGCACGTGCGTCCCGACGTGCTGCTGGTCAACGAGTTCGACTACGACGAGGAGGGCGCGGGGCCCCGGCTCTTCCAGGACAACTACCTGTCCGTGGGCCAGTCCGGCGCCGCGCCGATCGAGTACCCGTACGTGTACACCGCCCCGGTCAACACGGGTGTGGCCTCGGGCGTGGACCTCAACGGCGACGGCCGGGCGGTGACCGAGCCGGGCGGTCCCGACTACGCCGAGGACGCCTTCGGGTACGGCCTCTTCCCGGGACAGTACGGGATGGTCGTGTACTCGATGTACCCGATCGTGACGGACGAGGTGCGCACGTTCCAGAACTTCCGCTGGGCGGACATGCCGGACGCGTTGCTGCCCACTGACCCGGAGACCGGTGAGCCCTTCTACTCCGAGGAGGCCCTGGAGGTGCTGCGGCTGTCCTCCAAGAGCCACTGGGACGTCCCGATCGACACCGGGCGCGGCCGTCCGGTGCACCTGTTGGCCAGCCACCCGACACCGCCGACCTTCGACGGTCCGGAGCGGCGCAACGTGGCGCGCAACCACGACGAGATCCGCTTCTGGGCGGACTACGTGACCCCGCGCGGCGCCTCGTACGTCTACGACGACCGGGGCGTCCGGGGCGGGCTCGCCCCCGGCTCCCCGTTCGTGATCGCGGGCGACCTCAACGCCGACCCCAACGACGGCGACGGGCACCCCGAGGCGGTGACCCAGCTGTTGGAGCACCGTCACGTCGTGGACGTGCGCCCCTCCAGCCAGGGCGGGCGCGGCGCGGCCCAGCGGCAGGGCGGCGCCAACGAGGACCACGAGGGAGACCCGGAGCTGGACAGCGCCGACTTCAACGACGTGCCCGGCCCGGGCAACCTGCGGGTGGACTACGTCCTGCCGTCGCGGTCGCTGCCCGCACGGGGTTCGGGCGTGTTCTGGCCGACCGTGGACGACCCGCTGTTCCGGCTGACCGGTGACTACCCGTTCCCCAGCTCCGACCACCGTCTGGTGTGGGTGGACCTGCTGCGGCCGTAGCGGTGCGGCGGCGGGCCGGACCCGCCACCGCCCCCTCACCCGTCAGGCGCCGCCGGAGCCACCGCCGCGGGCCGCCTCCTCCTGGGCGGCGGCCAGACCGGCGCTGATCACGCTGTCCATGATGCCGGCGAGGCGGTCAGCGCCCAGCCGGGGAGCGTGCTCGGCCATACGCTCGACGAGGCGCCGCTCGCGGTCCATGTCGCGCCCGGCGAAGTATCCGACCGGCTTGAGGCGCTGGACCTGGGCGGCGACCAGGGCGCGGCGTTCGAGGAGTGCGGCGAGCTCGGCGTCCATCTGGTCGATCCGGCCGCGCAGGCGCAGGATCTGCTCGGCGGGGGACGCGGGTTCGCTGTGACGGTCGTGCACGGAGGTCCCTCTCGGGTGTGGATGCGTTCGCGGAGGCGGCGCGGCCGTACGACCCGTCGGGGAAGTGTGGACTGGGACGTCGGCCGCCCGAAAAGACGAAAGAGCACCGGGCGGATGCCCGAGTGCTCTGTTGCCGACGTTCCCGTTTCCGCCTACGTGCGAGCGGCCGACGGGTGCGTCGGCTGGCTAAACACGTCATAGCGGTGGGTCACGGTCGTGATGCTACTACACGCCGAGGGGGCGCGGGGCGCCGCTCACTCGGGGACCTCGACCTGGATCATGAGGCCGTGGGCCTCGGCGGTGACCTGTCCGTGGGCGCGGATCCGACCGGCCACGAAGACCTTGCGGCCCTCGACCCGCTCCACCCAGGAGGTGATCTCCAGGGGAGTGAACAGAGGCGTGGGGCGGCGGTAGTCGATCTCCAGCCGCGCGGTCAGCCCCGGACTGGTCTCGACGGAGGAGACGCTGCCGACGGCCTGGTCGAGCATGGCGGCGATCCAGCCGCCGTGGACCAGGCCGGGCGGACCCTGGTAGACGGTGTTGAGGGTGACCTCGGCACGCAGCCCCTCCTCGGTGCGGTCGAGGAAGAGCCTCGGCGCGGCGGGGTTGGTCTCGCCCTCGACGATGTTGGTGATGGTGCCGAGCACGGTGGTGCCGTCGCCCAGCTCCCGTCTGACCATGGTGCCGATCTCGCGGCGGGCGACGTTGAGGCGGTCGGTGAGGCCCTCGACCACGGCGGCGGTCTCGGCCAGGGTGTCGGAGTCGACCTCGGTGTTGGCGACGGCGTCGACGAGGTCGTGGACGCGGGAGACCAACGTGCGCAGCTCGGCGGGGATCGAGTGGGCGTCGACGAGCGGGAGTCCGTAGGCTCGCGGGTCGTCGGGGCTCTCGGTGGCCGTGTGCGTGTTGACCGTCATGTGTTCCTCGTCGGATCGGCGTTCGTGCTCGTCGGCGGCGACGTGCTCGGCACGCCGGTGGGGCCGACATCAAAACCGAATCCTACTCGGTAGTACCCGCAGGGGGCGGCCCGAGGGTGTGCGCTCCCCGTCACACCGGACCGGGAGCACGCACCCCGTCGGGCCCGGTCAACCGAGCTTGTGTTCCATGTGCAGGTGCGGGATCCCGGCGTCCATGAACTCCTCACCGTGGGCGGAGTAGCCCAGCCGCTCGTAGAAGCCCAGCGCGTGCGTCTGCGCGTGCAGCTCCACCCGCTCGAGCCCGGACTCGCGGGCCAGCTCCTCGGCTGCGCGCACCAGAGCGGCGCCGGTCCCCCTCCCCCGTCCGGCGGGCAGGACGGCCATGCGGCCCAGGAGGCCCGACCCGTCGCCCTGGTCCACGAGGCGGACCGTGCCCACGGGGGTTCCGTCCACCAGGGCGAGGAGGAACGCGGCGGTGGAGTCACGCTCGTCCCACTCCTCCTCGATGGGGACCTGCTGTTCGGCGACGAAGACGGCTCCCCGGATCACGAAGACGGCCGCGCGGTCGCGCTCGTCCTCGGCCCGGCGGATCTGTGGCTTGCTCATGGGCGCAGACTATCCGCGCGCCGACACCGCACACCCCCGCGGGCCTGCCTGGACCCGTGGGCGTCGGTCCCCCACCCGGGCTCCGGCGGCCCTCCCCGACCCGTTCTAACCTGGACCTATGGAAATGCCCAGCGACGTCCACCCCACGGTCGAGGACCCGCGCGTGGAACGCGCGCGGTACTGGCGTTTCTCCGGGCTGCCCGACACCGAACTGCTCACCGCCCGCTTCGTCACCACGGCCTTCACCCGGCACACGCACTCCACCTACACCATCGGCATGATCACCGCCGGGATCGAGGAGTACTCACACGCGGGCGGGAGCTCACGGGTGGGGCCGGGAGGGCTGGCCGTGGTGGCCCCGGACGAGGTGCACACCGGGCACGCCGGGGTTCCCGAGGGGTGGGGCTACCGGGTGTTCTACCCCGCACCCGAGGTGGTGGAGGACATCGGACGGGAACTGGGGATGCGCGGCACCCCGGGTTTCACCCACTCCGGCATCCACGCCCCGGAGGTCTCCCGTGTGCTGGTGAGCGCGCACATGGCCGCCGAACGGGGGGAACCGCTCACGGCGTCGTCCCTGGCCCGCAGGGGTATCGCGATGCTGCTGCGCGCGCACGGGCGCGAACGCGGGGCCGAGGGCGGGGCGCACACCGCCCGGCCCGAGGTGGCGCTGGCACGGGATCTGCTGACCGAGCGCCTGGTGGACCCGCCGACGCTGGAGGAGCTGGCCACGCACGTGGGGATCGGCCCGTTCTCCCTGGCACGGGCCTTCCGGGCCGCCTACGGACTACCCCCGCACGCCTACCTGAACCAGCAGCGGGTGGACCGGGCCCGGGGCCTGCTGCTCCAGGGCTGGCGGGCGGGCGAGGTGGCCGCGCGGGTGGGCTTCGCCGACCAGTCCCACCTGACCCGGCACTTCCGCCGGCACCTGGGCGTGCCGCCGGTCGCCTACCAACGCGCCCTGCGAGGCTGATCCCCTCGGGGGCGCGCAAGAACGTTCAAGACTCCGGGCCGGGCCCCGCCTAGCGTGGGCGCTCGTGAAGACCTTCTCCGTACTCCGTTCGCCAGCGGTGCGGGACAGCCTCGGGATCGGTGTCGCCGTCGGCGCCGCCGGCCTGGCCTTCGGCACCGCGGCCGTGGCCGCCGAACTGTCCCCCGCCCAGGCGGTGTTCCTCAGCCTGTTCATGTTCACCGGCGCCTCGCAGTTCGCCCTGGTCGGGGTGATCGCCGGTGGCGGCAACCTCGTCGCCGGAGCGCTGGGCGCCCTCCTGCTCGGGGCACGCAACACCCTGTACGGGCTGCGGCTGGCCGACGTCCTGGGGTACCGGGGCACCCGCAGGGCGCTGGCCGCGCACGGGGTGATCGACGAGACCACGGCGGTGACGCTGATCCAGCCGGACCGCGCGTCCGCTCGTACGGCGTTCATGACGACCTACCTGGTCCTGGGCGGGTTCTGGGTGACGACGACCCTGGTGGGCGCGCTGGCCACGGACCGCGTGGACGACATCGACGCGTTCGGGCTGGACGCGGTGGGCCCGGCCATCTTCCTGGGACTGCTGTGGCCCCGCCTGCGCGAGGGCGGGCCGCGCACCTGGCTGATCGCGGGCCTGGGCGCCGGGCTGGCGCTGGCCACGACCCCGTTCCTGCCGCCGGGGGTTCCGGTGCTCCTGGCGGCCTCCGCCGCCCTCCTGGTGTTCGCGGGTGCCGACGACCGGTCGCGGGGACCCGAGGGCGAGGACCACGTGGAACAGGGGACCTCCGCCGGAGGCACGCGCTCCGAGGAGGGACGGTCATGACCCTGTGGATCGCGCTGATCGCCACCGCCGCCGGGTGCTACCTGCTCAAGTACGCCGGGCTGGCGGCCCCGCGTCGCCTGCTGGACAACCCGTGGCTTCGCCGTTTCGCCATGGCCGTCCCCCTCGCCCTGCTGGCCGCGCTGATCACCGTCCAGGCCCTGGGCGAGGGCCAGGCACTGCACTGGGACACCGCCCGCATGGCCGGGGTGGGCGCCGCCGTGCTCGCCCTGGTGCTGCGCGCGCCGTTCCTGTTGGTCGTCGTCGCCGCGGCCGGAACCACGGCCGCCCTGCGCGCCCTCGGAGTGGCCTAGGGCGTGTTCCGTGGATCATTCCGGGCTCGCGACCACCAGGCTGCCTCTCGCCGCGCCGATGAAGCTCGGACAGCCAACCCCGGGCGGGCCCCCGCTGTGCGAAGCTGCGGAGCTTGCGTAGCAGCGCACATTAGGGGCAGCTTCGCTCCTCGTCTTGCGAGAGATGGCCTGGCGGCCGCTCGCATCGATCGGCGCGAGCGCCGAGTCAACCGAAAGCATCCACGGAACACGCCCTGGGCGCCCCCCGGAACGTCTCCGGGGGGCCGCCTCAGCGTCAGTCCGTCGAGTCGGCCGCGCCGAGTTCGTCCCGGACCTGCGCGAACGCCGCCACCGCCGCGCGGACGTCGTCCTCGCTGTGGGCCGCCGACAGCTGGACCCGGATACGGGCACGCCCCATGGGGACCACGGGGTAGGAGAACGCCGTCACGTACACGCCCTTCTCCAGGAGGGCGGACGCCATCCTGGCCGCCTGGGCGGCGTCCCCGATCATCACGGGCACGATCGGGTGCTCGCCGTCAAGGACGTCGAAGCCCGCGGCGGTGATCGACTCCCGGAACAGCGCGGCGTTGCGGTTCAGCCGCGTCCTGAGGTCGTCGGCCTCGGAGAGCATGTCGAGCACGCGCAGGGAGGCACCGACGATCATCGGGGCGAGCGAGTTGGAGAAGAGGTAGGGCCGCGACCGCTGCCGGAGGATCTCCACGATCTCGGCGTGTCCGGCCACGTACCCGCCGCTGGCGCCGCCGAGCGCCTTCCCGAGCGTTCCGGTCACGATGTCCACGCGGTCCTGGACGCCGAACAGCTCCGGCGTTCCCTGGCCGTTCGGCCCGACGAACCCGACGGCGTGGGAGTCGTCCACCATGACGAGCGCGTCGTGGCGCTCCGCCAGGTCGCAGATCTCGTCGAGCGGGGCGAGGTAGCCGTCCATCGAGAACACGCCGTCGGTGACGATGAGGCGGTGGCGCGCGTCCGCGGCCGCGATGAGCTGCTTCTCCAGGTCGACCATGTCCCGGTTCTTGTACCGGAACCTGGCCGCCTTGCTCAACCGGATGCCGTCGATGATGCTCGCGTGGTTCAGCTCGTCGGAGATCACCGCGTCCTCGGCGCTCAGGAGCGTCTCGAAGACGCCGCCGTTCGCGTCGAAGCACGAGCTGTACAGGATGGTGTCGTCGACCCGGAGGAACTCCGAGAGCCGTCGCTCCAGTCGCGCGTGCAGGTCCTGGGTCCCGCAGATGAACCGCACCGAGGCCATCCCGAAACCCGACTCGTCGAGCGCCCGCTTGGCGGCCTCGATCAGGTCGGGGTGGTCGGCGAGGCCCAGGTAGTTGTTCGAGCAGAAGTTGAGGACGGAGTCGTCACCGACGCTGATCCGCGCGGACTGGGGGCCGCTGATCAGCCGCTGGTCCTTGAAGAGCCCCGCCTCCCGGATGTCCTCGATTTCCCGCGTGAGATGGTCGCGCATCGCTGAGTACACGTCACTCCCCTACTGATTGCTGATCGTCGTTGTGGGCGGACCCCGGCTGGGGGATCACCGGCGTGGTCCAGTCGAGCACGACCTTCCCGCACGCGCCGGTCGCGGCGACCTCGAAGGCTTCCTCGTGCTGTTCGTAGCCGAACCGGTGGGTGATGACCGGGCTGATGTCGAGACCGTTCTCGAGCAGGACGGACATCGCGTACCAGGTGTCGAACATCTCCCGCCCGTAGATTCCCTTGAGCGTGAGCATCCGGGTCACCACGGTCGCGAGGTCGACGGAGACGTCGTCGGACGGCAGGCCGAGGACCGCGATACGGCCGCCGGGGCTCATGCTGGAGATCGCCGAGGCGAGCGCCCTGGGCTGCCCCGACATCTCGAACGCGACGTCGAAGCCCTCCTTCATGTTGTTCGCCGACATGACGTCGGCCAGGTCCTCCCGTGAGACGTCCACGGCGATCGTCGCTCCCATGTCCCGGGCCAGCCCGAGGCGGTACGGGCTCAGGTCGGTCACGACGACGCTGCGCGCCCCCGCGTGGCGCGCGGTCGCCGCGGCCATGATCCCGATGGGGCCAGCCCCGGTGACCAGGACGTCCTCGTTCATGACGGGGAAGGACAGCGCCGTGTGCACGGCGTTGCCGAAGGGGTCGAAGATGGCGGCGACGTCGAGGTCGATCGGGATGCGGTGCACCCAGACGTTCGGCTCGGGGAGCACGACGTAGTCGGCGAACGCGCCGTTCGTGTTCACCCCCAGGCCGATCGTGCGGATGCAGAGGTGGCGGCGGCCGGCTCGGCAGTTGCGGCACTTGCCGCACACCAGGTGGCCCTCGCCGCTCACCAGGTCGCCGACCTTCACGTCGCTCACACCACCGCCGACGTCGACGACCTCACCGACGAACTCGTGTCCGAGCACGAGCGGCGGCTCGATCACGGACTCTGCCCAGTGGTCCCAGGCTCTGATGTGGAGGTCGGTCCCGCAGATTCCCGTGCGCAGGACCCTGATGAGCACCTCGCCGCGACCTATCTCGGGGTTCTTGACGTCCGCCAAGGTCAGCCCGGGTTCGCCGCGGAGTTTCGAAAGAGCCTTCATGACCCCGATCATCACGTACCGGATATCATTAAGTCCATCACGAAGACCTGTAGAGAACCTTCAAGCTTTGCTTCAAAGGAGATCGCGTGATCGACCCGCGCCGCCTGCGCGTTCTCCAGGCAGTCGCACTCCACGGCACGGTCACCGCCGCGGCGCGGTCGCTCTACCTGTCACCGTCGGCGGTGTCGCAGCAGCTGTCGGCGCTGGAGCGCGAGGTCGGCCTCGACCTCTTCGAACGCCACGGTCGCAACATCCGGCTGACCTCCCTGGGAACGGTCCTCGCCGGTTACGCCGTGCAGGTGTCAGCGATCCTGGAGCAGGCCGAGGCCGACCTGGCCGCGTCCGCGATCGGTGAGGTCGGCACGGTGAGTATCGCCGCCTTCCCGTCCGCGATCATCGAGGTCGTGGCACCCGCCCTGCGCGCGCTCCGGACCTCCGCTCCGCATCTGCGCGCGCACGTCACCGACGCGGAGGGCGCGGCGGCGCAGCGGCTCCTCGCGGAGGGTCACGTCGACGTCTCACTGTCCGTGGACTATCCCGAGGCGACGGTCTCGACCGTCCAGGAGTTCAGCCACGCCCGTCTGTACTCGGAGCCGTTGGACGCGCTGGTGCCCTCGGACAGCGACCTGGCCGCCAGCGCCCAGGTGTCACTGTCACGCCTGGCGGGCGAGGTGTGGATCACGCCGCTCCCGGGCAACCCCATCCACGACCTCACGCTCCTCGCGTGCCAGCAGGCGGGCTTCCAGCCGCGCGTCGAGTCGGTCTCGAACGACTTCCGCGCGGTCAGCGCGCTCGTGGGCGCAGGCCTCGGCATCGCGCTCGCCCCGCGGTCGGCGATAGCCGCCGTCGACCTGCCAGGCGTCAGCGTCGTCCCCCTGAGGGGACGACCGCCGAGGAGGCACGTGTTCGTCTCCGTGCGCCGTGGAACCGAGGGGCACCCCCTGGTGAACGCCGTCCTCAACGAACTGCACGACCACGCCAGCGCCCTCGAACCGCGCAGGGGCCGGTCGGCGGCACGGCACCTCGAACACGAGGGCCGGGGCCCCGCCTGACCGTTCGGACCACCGGGCACGCGCCGGCGCGGGCGGGTTGGGACGGCTCGGGTGGAGTTGTCCACAGGCCGCGGCGCACGGCCTTGACCGGCTCTGGGCCGCCTGCCAGAGTCAGCCGCATGTGTTCCGGGGCACACCCCTGCCCCGGGGCGCGCTGAGTGGACCTTGCGACGATGGAAGGACCCGCCTCCATGGCCCCTGCCGACCCACGTCCCCCCGCCGACACCGCCGCGCACGCGACGGTGTCGGTCCTGGCCGCCGCCGGGATCAGACGGTGCTACACCGTCCCAGGAGAGAGCTTCCTCGAACTGGCCGACGCCATCGACCAGCACCCGGAGATGGCCCTCGTCTCCACCCGGCACGAGGGCGGCGCCGCCTTCATGGCCGAGGCCGAGGCCAAGCTCACCGGTGTCCCCGCCGTGGCCGCCGCCACCCGGGGCCCCGGCGCGGCCAACCTGGCGGTGGGCGTGCACACCGCCATGCAGGACTCCACCCCGATGATCGTCTTCCTGGGACAGGCCGAGACCGAGCACCTGGGCCGGGAGGCCTTCCAGGAGGTGGACCTGACCGCCTTCTACGCGCCCATCACCAAGTGGTCGACCACCGTGCACCGGGCGGACCGGTTGGCGGAGGTGACCGCGCGCGCGGTCCGGATCGCCACCACCGGGCGGCCGGGCCCGGTGGCCATCGCCGTTCCGGGAGACCTCTTCGGGCAGAGGGTCGGCGCACCGCCCGCTCCGCGGGCCCCGCTGGTCCCCCGGCCGCCGCTGGGCGAGGGCGACCGCGACCGACTGGCCGCCTGGCTGGCCCGGGCGGTGCGCCCGGTGATCATCGCGGGCGGCGGGGCACGGGCCGCGCGCGAGGACCTCGTGCGCGTGGCCGAGCGGTACAGCGCCGGGGTGTACGCCGCCTGGCGCCGCCAGGACGTCTTCCCCAACGACCACCCGCTCTACCTCGGGCACCTGGGGCTGGGGGCGCCCAGCGCGGTGCTGGGCGCCCTCGCGGACGCCGACGCGGTCCTGGTGGTGGGCTGCCGGATGAGTGAGACCACCACCCAGGGGTACCGGCTGCCCGAGTCGGACGGCCGTACCAGGGTGGCGCAGATCGACATCGACCCCGCGCAGGTGGGCGCTACCAAGGACGTGTGGCTCGGCGCGGTGGCCGACTCCGGCGAGGCGCTGCGCGCCCTGGCGGAGGCCCCGGTCAAGGTGCCCTACCGGGACTGGAGCGCGGCACGCCGACTCTGGGTGGAGAGCGCCACCGTCCCACCGGAGGCCGAGCGGCACAGCGGACCGCGCATGCACCCGTGGTCGGTGATCGCGGGCATGCGCGAGGCCCTGCCCGAGGACGCCCTGATCACCAACGACGCGGGCAACTTCGCCTCCTTCCTGCACCGGGGCTGGTGGTACCGGCACGCGGACACCCAGCTGGCGCCGACCAGCGGAGCCATGGGCTACGCGGTGCCCGCCGCCGTGGCCGCCAAGCTCGCCGCCCCCGGGCGGACGGTGGTGGCGGTGGCCGGGGACGGCGGCGCTCTGATGACCGGGCAGGAGCTGGAGACGGCGGTGCGCCACGGCGCTGCGATCACGGTGGTGGTGTTCCAGAACGGGCTCTACGGCACGATCGCCATGCACCAGGCCCGCGAGCTGGGCAGACTCGCGGGGACGGAGATCAGCGGCCCCCTGGACCTGGCCGGGTACGCCCGCGCGTTGGGGGCCCGGGGCGCCACCGTGCACACCCGTGAGGAGCTGGAGAAGGCGCTGTCCGAGGCCGTGGGCGCGGACCTGCCCACCCTGGTGGACGTGCGCACCGATCCGGAGGTGATCAGCCCGACCGCCACCATGACGGACCTGCTCGGCGACGCCTGAACCGGTGGGGCGTCCCGCGGGTCGCCCCACCGGTTCAGTCCGCGTAGGCCGCGGCCGCCTCGCGCAGTGCCCGGACCACGGCCCTGATGGCCGGGCGCCGGGAGGCGTCGGTACGCCAGAACACGTAGACCTGGCGGACCATCGCGGGCTGCACCGGGACCACCGTCACCCCCTCGGGCACGGGGCCCCGGCCCAGGCGGGGCATGACGGCGGCGCCGATCCCTGCGGCGATCAGGGCCAGCTTGGTCTGGTGCTCCTCCACGGAGTGGATGACATGGGGTTCGGCCCCGCGCCCCCGGATGATGTCGTGCAGCCAGTCGTCGCAGATGGACCCCTTGGTCCAGCTGATCCACGGCAGGTCCAGGATCTCGTCAAGCTCCAGGATCTCCCGATGGGCCAGGGGGTGGTCCGAGGGCAGCGCGATGTCACCGACGTCCTCCATGAGGGAGGCGCGCGTCATCCCCTGGGGCAGTTGCAGGGGCGCCCCCATCCAGTCCACGACCAGGGCCAGGTCGGCGTCGCCGCGCGCCATGGCCGGGACGCTCTCCTGCGGTTCGTCCTCGTGCAGTTCCACCCTGAGACCCGGGTGGGCCTCACGCAGGGCGGGAAGGGCGGCGGGCAGCAGTCCACGCACGGCCGTGGGGGTGGCGGACAGGCGCAGGTGGCCGGTGACCTCGCCCCGGTGGGCCTCGAGGTCGGCCTCGGCGCGGTGGACCAGGCTCAGGATGCGGGAGGTGTGTTCCACGAGGAGCTCGGCGGCGTCCGTGAGGCGCACGCCCCGCCCGTTGCGCTCGACCAGGGGTTGGCCGACCTCGCGTTCGAGCTTGGTCAGCTGCTGTGAGACGGCGGAGTTGGTGACGTGCAGGGCCTGGGAGGCCGCGCTGAGGGACCCGTGGGCGGCGATGGCGTGCAGGACCCGGAGGCGGTCGACACTGAGCATGTAAGCAACGCTAAGCCATGGGTTTAGAGATACGAAGTAGACCTAAGGGATCGTGCACAGATAGAAACATCCCATGTCCACTCTTCCCGACGCCGTCGCCTCCGTCCCGTCGGCCGTCGCACCCCGACGAACCCCGCTCCTGAACTGGCGTGCCAAGTTCGTGCTGCTCGCGCTCATCTGGGGCATGAGCTTCGTCCTCCTCCGGGTCGGCGCGGAGGTCCTCGCCCCGCTCCAGCTCGCCCTGGGCCGCATGGGTACCGGGGCCCTGGCCCTGCTCGCGATCCTGTTCCTGACCCGTGGACGACTCCCCTCCTCACCCCGGCTGTGGGGACACGTGTTCGTGGCCGCCCTGCTGCTGAACACCGTCCCGTTCACCCTGTTCGGGTACGCGGCCCAGCTCATCCCCTCCGCACTCATGGGCATCGTCAACGCCGCCACCCCGCTCTTCGGCGTGGTGTTCGCCATGCTGATCCTCACCGACGAACGGCCCGACCGGACCCGCCTCCTCGGCCTGGGCATCGGCTTCCTCGGGGTCCTCACCGTCTTCGGCGTCTGGAACTCCCTGGGCCGCGTCGACGCCTCCGACGAGGAGGCTCTGCTCGGCATGCTCCTGGTGGTGGGCGCCACCGTCTGCTACGGGATCGGCACCCCCTACCTGCGCCGGTTCGTGGCGGGAAGCCCGCACACGGCGCTGGAGCTGAGCTCGCTCCAGATGCTGCTGGGAACCCTGCCCCTGCTGGTGCTGGCTCCGCTGTTCACCGGGGTCCCCACCGAGCTCACCTGGCGGGCCGCCCTCGCCGTGACCGCCCTGGGCGTGTTCGGCACCGGGTTCGCCTACATCCTCAACTACGCGATCGTCCGGGCCGCGGGCGCGACGGTGGCCACCACCGTCACCTACGTCGTCCCGGTGGTCGCCGTCACCGCCGGAGTCCTGCTGCTCGGTGAGACCCTGACCTGGAACCAGCCGCTGGGGGCCCTCGTGATCATCCTCGGCGCGGCGCTGTGCCAGCGGGTCCTGCACGTCCGCCGCCCGGCCCCGGTGGGGCAGGACGGCGGAGGGGTCTGACGAGGGGCGGGGGCCGGGGCCCACGCTGTGCGAGGCCGCGGAGCTCACGTAGCGGCGCGCAGGAGGGGCGGCCTCGCTCCTGGTCTCGCGAGATATCGCCCGGATGGCCGCTGGCCTCAACGGTGGCTCCGCCGCCATCGGCGAAGCCCCGAGAGACACGGCCTAGTCCTCGCGGAGCAGCTCCACGGCGGTGCTCAGGTCGTCGGGGTAGGGGCTCGAGAACTCCACCGGGCGGTGCTCGGTGGGGTGGTCGAAGCCCAGACGCACCGCGTGCAGCCACTGCCTCCTGACCCCCAGCCGTTCGGCGAGGGTCGGGTCGGCGCCGTACAGGTGGTCACCCACGCACGGGTGGCGCAGCGCGGCCATGTGCACCCGGATCTGGTGGGTGCGGCCCGTCTCCAGCTTGATCTCCAGCAGGCTCGCGGCCCGGAAGGCCTCCTGGGTGTCGTAGTGCGTCACCGAGGGGCGCCCGCCCGCGACCACGGCCCAGCGTCCGTCACCGGCCGGGTGTCGGTCGATCGGGGCGTCGACCGTGCCGCGCAGCGGGTCGGGGTGTCCCTGGACCAGCGTGTGGTAGCGCTTGTCCACGGTGCGCTCCTTGAACGCCCGCTTGAGCACGCTGTAGGCGGTCTCGCTCTTCGCCACGACCATCAGGCCGGTGGTGTTCGCGTCCAGCCGGTGCACGATGCCCTGGCGCTCGGCGGCGCCGCTGGTGGCCAGCTGCACGCCGGAGGCCAGCAGACCCTCCAGCACGCTGGGGCCGGTCCAGCCGACCGTGGGGTGCGCGACCACGCCCACCGGCTTGTCCACCACGATGATGTCCGCGTCCTCGTGCACGATCCGCATGCCCGGGACTGCCTCGGCCCGGGGCACCGGGGCGGTGGGCGGCGGCGGGAGGGTGACCTCCAGCCAGGCACCGGCACTCACCCGGTCGGACTTGGCCGCCTCGGCGCCGTCGAGGAGGACCCCGCCGTCCCCGATGATCTCGGCCGCGCGGGTCCGGGAGAGCCCGAACATCCGCGCGATGGCGGCGTCGAGCCGGTCGCCCTCGAGCCCGTCAGGGACGGGCAGGCTCCGGGTGTCGCTCATGCGCCCTTCCCTTCGTCGTTGTCGTCGTTGTCCTTCGCGGCGCCCTCGTCGGGCCCGGCACCCTCGTCCTCGGCCCTCGTCCCGTCCAGGTTGAGCCCCTTGAACGTGAGCGCCACCACCAGGCAGGCCCCGACCACCACGCAGGAGTCGGCCACGTTGAAGACCGGGAAGGTCCCGACGCTGATGAAGTCGACGACCGCGCCCGTCCCGGGCGTCTCGCCCCGGAAGTAGCGGTCGACGAGGTTTCCGGCGGCGCCGCCCATCATCAGGCCGAGCGTCGCGCCCCACCACAGGCTGCGCACACGCCAGCCGATCCAAGCGATCGCGAGGACCACGACGGTGGCGATGGCGGTGAACACCCACGTGTAGCCGGTACCGAGCGAGAACGCGGCACCGGTGTTGTAGACCAGGGTGAACTGGACGAATTCGCCGACGACGTCGAGCCGCTCGCCCGGGGAGAAGGCGGCCAGCACCCACTCCTTGGTGAGGAAGTCGACGACGATCGCGGTGAGCGCGACCACCAACAGGAGTACGTACCTGCGCGGCCGGGCAACGGTGTTGTCGGTCGTGGTCATGTTGCTGTCCCCGGAGGGCTCTACCTCAGTCAGCGACGCTCCTCGCGCTGTTTGCAGGTGACGCACAGGGTGGCGCGCGGAAAGGCCTGTAGACGCGCCTTACCGATGGCCTGGCCGCATGACTCACAGACCCCGTAGGTCCCCGCGTCCATCCGTTCGATCGCCCGCTCGCTCTTGGCGAGCAGGTCACGAGTATTGTAGGCCAACGCCAGATCGTGTTCGCGCTGGAAGGTCTTGGCCCCGACGTCGGCGGGGTCGTCCCCCGCGCCCTCGACCGGATCGGTGAGCCGCTCCGCGAGCTCCTTCTCGCCGTCCCGCAGTTCCTCGCGCTGGGCCGCGATCTCGCCCTCCAGCTGCTTCCGGACCTCCGCGAGCTCCCCCGACGTCCAGGGCTCCTCGCCCGGTCGCACCGGCAGCGCCGCCGCCTCGGTGGCCTTCATCGCACTCCCCCTCCACGTGCACCACGGCCTCCGCACCCCACCTGAACTGGGGTTCTCCCCTTCGGAACGGCCGTGAGTGGTGCCGTGAGCCTAGGCAATACCCCGGCCCATGGCAACGATCCCGACGGTGCGGTGCGGGAGGTCGGCGCGGCTCACTCGGCCACGGCGAACCCGCCGTAGTCCTCAGCGAGCAGCAGCAGGTGGGGCTCGTCGAAGACCGCCGAGCCGCCGTGCGGTCCGGTCAGCACCTCGATCACCCAGTCGACGTCCTCGGCGTCGTCCTCCCCCGCGAGCATGTCCCGGTACACCCGGCACGGCTCGTAGCCCTGCTCCAGCAGCTGCTCCGCGAGCTCCTCCGCGTCGTCGCGGTCGGGCAGGGTCACCAGGACCGCGCCCCGTGTCCGCTCCGCCATGGCCGCCCCCCACCTAAAGCGCGGCGCGCCTGGCCGCACTGCGTTATCCTGAAGTCGTGTCGATGGGGACGAGTAACGCTGGCCCCGACCGGACGGACACAGCCTAGAGGGGGCTGGACCGCCCAAGCGACCCGGGGACGGTGCGAGCCCGGGGGCAACGACCAGCGCGAAGATCACCCCGGAGCCGCCGGAAGAACGGGCCGCGCACAGCGCGCACCCCAGTAGAACCGGCACGAACCCAACGAAGTGGGACCCGCCACCGACCGCCCAGCGGACTCGGACGCGGCTCCAAGGAGGGTGGTACCGCGGGGCTCGGCCTCGTCCCTCCGTCAGGAACACCCCTGATGGAGAAAGGTACGACGGTGACCGACGACCCCCGGCCCGAATCCCGCGCGCTGCCCCAGCTGCCCGCTCAGATCGACCTGCCCGCGACGGAGCGCGAGATCCTCGGCCGCTGGTCGAAGGAGAACGTCTTCCAGCGCTCGCTCGACCAGACGCGCGGCAACGAGAACTGGGTCTTCTACGAGGGCCCGCCCACCGCGAACGGCCAGCCCGGCGTGCACCACGTCGAGGCCCGCGCCTTCAAGGACGTCTTCCCGCGCTTTCGCACCATGCGTGGCTACCACGTGGACCGCAAGGCGGGCTGGGACTGCCACGGCCTGCCGGTCGAGGTCGCCGTGGAGAAGGAACTCGGCCTGAGCGGCAAGAAGGACATCGAGGCCTTCGGCATCGCCGAGTTCAACCAGCGCTGCCGCGAGTCCGTCCTGCGCAACGTCGACGCGTTCACCTCCATGACCGAGCGCATGGGCTACTGGGTCAACATGGACGACGCCTACCGCACCATGGACCCGCAGTACGTGGAGTCCGTCTGGTGGGCACTCAAGCAGATCTGGGACCGGGAGCTGCTGGTCCGCGACTACCGGATCAGCCCCTACTGCCCCCGCTGCGGCACGACGCTCTCCGACCACGAGCTGGCCCAGGGCTACGAGACCGTCACCGACCCGTCGGTGTACGTGCGCTTCCCCGTCACCTCGGGGCCGCTGGCCGCTCCCGAGCACCCCACCTCGCTGCTGGTGTGGACCACGACCCCGTGGACCCTGGTGTCCAACACCGCCGTGGCCGTGCACCCGGACGTCCGGTACGTGGTGGCCACCAACGGCGACGAGCGGCTCGTGGTCGCGGAGCCGCTGTTCGAGAAGGTCCTCGGAGAGGGCTGGGAGCTCACCGGTGAGAGCTTCGAGGGGGACGAGATGGAGCGGTGGACCTACCAGCGCCCCTTCGACCTCGTGCCCTTCGACGAGCCCGCGCACTACGTGGTGCTCGCGGACTACGTCACCGTCGAGGACGGCACCGGTCTGGTCCACCAGTCCCCCGCCTTCGGCGCCGACGACATGCTGGTCTGCCGCTCCTACGGCCTGCCCGTGGTCAACCCGGTCCGCCCGGACGGCACCTTCGAGGCCGACCTCCCCCTCGTGGGCGGCGTGTTCTTCAAGGAGGCCGACAAGACGCTGGTCCGCGACCTCAAGGACCGCGGCCTGCTCTTCCGCCACCTGAACTACGAGCACTCATACCCGCACTGCTGGCGCTGCCACACCGCGCTGCTCTACTACGCGGTCCCGTCCTGGTACATCCGCACCACCGCCGTCAAGGACGAACTCCTCGCGCAGAACGACCGCACCAACTGGGTGCCGGAGAACGTCAAGGAGGGCCGCTTCGGGGAGTGGCTGCGCGGCAACGTCGACTGGGCGCTGTCCCGCAACCGCTACTGGGGCACGCCGCTGCCGATCTGGGAGTTCCCCGACGGCCGCCAGATCTGCGTGGGCTCCCTGGAGGAGCTGAGCGAGCTCAGCGGCCAGGACCTGTCCAACCTGGACCCGCACCGGCCCTACGTCGACGACATCGTCATCCCCGACCCCGACGCGGACCCGTCACTGCCCGAGGAGCAGCGCGTGGCCCGCCGCGTGCCCGAGGTCATCGACGCCTGGTTCGACTCCGGCTCCATGCCGTTCGCCCAGTGGGGCGCGCCGCACCAGAACAAGGAGACCTTCGAGGAGAACTTCCCCGCGCAGTACATCTCCGAGGCCATCGACCAGACCCGCGGCTGGTTCTACTCGCTGCTCGCGGTGAGCACCCTGGTGTTCGGCCGCAACTCGTTCGAGAACGTGGTCGTGCTCGGCCACATCCTCGCCGAGGACGGCCGCAAGATGAGCAAGCACCTGGGCAACGTCATGGAGCCCATCGCGGTGATGGACCGGCACGGTGCCGACGCCCTGCGCTGGTTCATGCTGGCCAGCGGCTCGCCGTGGACGGCCCGCCGGGTCGGCCACGCCGCCCTTGAGGAGATCGTCCGGAAGGTGCTGCTGACCTACTACAGCACCACGTCGTTCCTCACCCTCTACGCCAACGCCGGTGAGGGCTGGGACCACTCGAAGCTGGCCGACGCGCCCGCCCCGCAGGACCGGCCGGTGCTGGACCGCTGGCTGCTGTCGGAGCTCAACGAGGTCGTCCGGGACGTCACGAAGGCGATGGAGGAGTTCGACACGACCGGGGCCGGGCGACGCCTGACCGCGTTCGTGGACGACGTCTCCAACTGGTACGTCCGCCGTTCCCGCCGCCGGTTCTGGGGCGGAGCCGACACTCCCGAGGGCGCGGCCGCCTTCGCGACGCTGTTCGAGGCCCTGGAGACCGTCACCCTGCTGATGGCTCCGATCGTCCCCTTCCTGACCGATCACGTGTGGTCGGCGCTGCGCCGCCCGGAGGCCGCCGAATCGGTGCACCTGGCCTCCTGGCCGCAGGTGAACGAGGACCTGATCGACGCCGAGCTGTCCAGGAACATGGCGCTCACCCGCCGTCTGGTGGAGCTGGGCCGGTCCGCGCGGGTCGACTCCGCGATGCGTACCCGTCAGCCGCTGGCCCGCGCCCTGGTGGGCGCTCCGGGCTTCTCGGACCTGCCGGAGCAGCTGCGCGCCCAGGTGGCCGAGGAGCTCAACGTGGCCGGGCTGGACGCGCTGTCGTCGGTCGGCGGCGACCTCGTGGACTACGTGGTCAAGCCGAACTTCCGCGCACTGGGCAAGCGGTTCGCCAAGCGGACGCCGCTGGTGGCCAAGGCCATCCAGGCCGCCGACCCGGCCGCCCTGGTCGCGCAGGTCCGTGACACCGGCTGGGCGCAGGTGCGGGTCGAGGACGAGCCGGTCGAGGTCAACGCCGACGAGGTGCTGGTGACCGAGCAGCCCCGCGAGGGCTGGGCGGTGGCCTCCGAGGGCGGTGAGACCGTGGCCCTGGACCTGGAGCTGACCCCGGAGCTGCGTCGCGCGGGTCTGGCCCGCGAGATGGTCCGGATGCTCCAGGAGGCCCGGAAGAACAGCGGCCTGGACGTGTCCGACCGGATCCACGTCTGGTGGTCGACGGGCGACGAGTCGATCCGTCAGGCGCTCACCGAGCACGGTCAGCTGATCGCCGGTGAGGTGCTCGCCGACGCCTTCGTGGCCGGTACGTCCGAGGACGCGCCGCACTCGGCCGAGTCGGAGGAGTTCGACGTGGTCTTCGGCTTCCGCCGCGCCTGACCCGTCACGTCCCAGGGACGGCGAAGGGCCCCGCTCGCGCTGAGCGGGGCCCTCTCGTGTTCAGGGGTCAGGCGCTGTAGGAGGGGTTGCTCTCCTTGGCGCTCTCGGAGTCCTCGGCCCGGTCCTCGGTGGGTGCGGAGCTCCCGGCGTCCTCGAACGCGGGGGTCTCGGTCGGGGCGGCCTCGTCGGACCCGTGGCGAACCGGCTCGGTCACGCTCTCCCGGGTCTCGTCCGGAAGGGCGTTCGGTTCCTCGGGAACGTCGGTGTCCTCGGCCCGGGTGTCCTCGCCGGGCTCGACCTCTTCGGCGTGAGGCTTCTCCGAGAACGGAGGCCCCTCGTCGGGGGGCGTGGCCCGGTCTGCCGGGGTGTCCTCATCGGGACCACCGTCGACCGGCTCCACCTCCTGAGGGCCCTCGGGGATCGAGGCGTCCTTCTCGGAGTCCGTGTCCTGGTCGGCCGGGGCGTCCTCGACCGGAGCGATCTCGTCACCCTGGAGCGTCTCCGGGGATCTTCGGTCCTCCTCCGAGACAGCGTCCTGGTCGTCCCGGACGGCCTCACCGGACGGTCCGTCGACCGGGTCGATCCCGTGAGGGGCCTCCGGGGACACGTGTTCCTCCGCCGGGACAGCGTCCTGGCCGTCCTGGGTGTCCTCACCGGACGGTCCGTGGACCGTCTCGTCCTGACGGGCCGCCTCCGTCGGGGCCGTCTCCCCGGCCTCGGTGTCCTGATCGGGCTCGGGGGCATCCTCCGGCGTGTCGAGGAGGGCCGCGTAGGCGACGGCCTCCTCGTCGTCCACGGGGGCCGCGTCCTCGCGGACCCGCTCCTGCGCCGACGCCTCGTCGCTCTCGGGAGGCGACGGTTCCTCCCTGGCGGTGGTCTCCTCCGTCGCGGTCCTCTCGACCGCCCCCCGCTCGGGCTCCGTGGCGGGCTCGGCCTCGGCCACGGCCTCCGGGGGGTGCTCCTCCGCGACCACGGGTTCCGGCGCCGCCTCGACCTCGGTCGGGTCCGGCGCGTCCTCGTGGAGCGCCTCCGGCTCGGGGGTCCTCTCGTCCCGCGGGGACACGTCCGATCCGTCGGGTTCGGGGACGGTCTCGGCTCTCTCGGAGTCCTCTGCCGACTGCGGCGCCGTCTCCGGCTCGACGGCCGGCTCCGGCCAGCTCCCCATGGTGGGGGTCTGCCAGCGGGGAACCTCGAACTCCGCTTCCTCCTCGTTCTCCTCGGCCGCCGCGACACGCGGCTCGCCGGGCTCGTGCCCCGGGGGCACGGGGGGCTCCGTGACGGCGGATTCCCGCACCGGCTGCGGAGCCGGTGCGGGTACGCGCCTGGAGTGCTCCGGTTCCCACTGTGTGACCGGTACCGTGTCGGCCGCCGTCGCGGCGGCCACCACGGGGACGGACGACTTCCCCAAACCGTCCGTCCGTGCCGTGTCCGATCCGCTCCCACCGAACCGTCCCTGGACCAGCGCGCCCAACAACAGGAGGACGCTCAACCCGCCGAGTCCCAGGGCGATGTACACCAGGGTGGGCTCAGCGAGCACCAGGGCTGCCGCGATGACGACGAGGGCCGCCAGTACCGCCACGGTGGCGAGGAGGCTAAGGATCACGGGTCGACCAGGGCCTTTACACGTGTGGAGCCGGAGTTTTCAGTTGTTCGGAGCCGCGGTCGCTGACGGGTCAGCGACGCTCGTGAGGGGCCTCACCCGGGTGGAAACCACCGTGCTGGGCGGGCTCGGGCTGACCGAACGGGCTGCCGCCGGGGCCGTGCTGCTGGAGCGCGGGGGTCCCACCGGACTGGGGGGCCATCGTCTGGAACCCACCCGTGGTGTTCGGGTTGGGCTCGATGGACTTGCCCTCCTCGTTGAGCTCGCGCAGCTGACGCTCGAAGTAGTCCTTGAGACGGCTGCGGTACTCGCGCTCGAAGTCCTTGAGCACGTTGACCTTGTGCTCCAGCTCCTCGCGCTGCTGGACCAGGCTGCCCATGACCTGACGGTGGCGCTCCTGCGCGTCACGGTCGAGGTTCTCGGAGCGGGCCCGGGCCTCACCGATGATCTGGTCGGCCTGGCGGCGCGCCTTGCCGAGGATGTCCTCGGACTCGTGGCGGGCGCGGCCGAGGGTCTCGTCCGCCTCACGGCGGGCGTCGGAGATCGCCTGGTCGGCGGTCTGCTGGGCGAGCGCCAGAACGCGGGCGGCCGTGTCCATGTTCTCCTCGCCACCCATGGCGAGGTTGGCGCCGGTCATGCCCATCTGCGGCTGCGGCGCCGGCGGCTGGGGCTGCGGCTCGACGGGCTGCTGCGCCTGGACGGGCTCCGGGCGCATCTGCTCCATCTGCTGCGGAGCCTCGGGGGCCTGCTCCTGCTGCTGGAAGTCCTGCATACCGGCGTTGGGGACCTTGCCCCTCAGGCACTCGGCCAGCTTGCCGCGCAGTTCCTCGTTCTCCTGGATGAGGCGGTCCAGCTCGGACTCGACCTCGTCGAGAAAGGCGTCGACCTCTTCTTCGTCGTACCCCGGCCGGAGCCGGGTGGTACTGAACTGCTTGTTCCGCACATCAGCGGGTGTCAGCGGCATGTTCGTCTCCTTGGCGCGCTTGGAGTCTGTCCGTAGGGACGCTACCTGATCGTGACCTTACGGCAATCCAGATCATGACCAAGACCACATATCGGAATCCGGGGCGTCTTTTCCGCCCGCGATCCCCTACGCGAAGCTTGCCATCATGCCCCTCAGAATGCTCTGAAGGATGATCACGGCGAAGAAGAGAATCAGCACACTCAGGTCGAGTGCGACGCTTCCCAGCCGGATCGGCTTGATGAACCTGCGTAGGAACCTCAGTGGCGGGTCGGTGATCGTGTACACGATCTCGGCGAGCACGAGCACGAACCCGGTCGGCCGCCAGGTCCTGGAGAAGGACATCACCATCTCCAACACCACCCGCGCTATCAGCACGAAGACAAACAGCTGAAGCAGAAGCAGCAGCACGTACAGGACCATACTCACGGTCGTTCCCCGACCCAATCTCTGGACAAATGTGATGATCTAGCTCTGATTGAAGAACCCTCGCTCGGCGATCCGCGCCTTGTCTTCGGCGGTCACCTCGACGTTGGCCGGGGACAGCAGGAACACCTTGTTGGTCACGCGTTCGATACTGCCATGGAGACCGAAGATCAGACCAGCCGCGAAGTCGACGAGACGCTTCGCGTCGCTGTCGACCATCTCGGTCAGGTTCATGATCACCGGTGTACCTTCCCGGAAGTGCTCTCCGATCGTACGCGCCTCGTTGTAGGTGCGTGGATGGAGCGTGGTGATCCGAGCGAGGTCGGCGGTTGAGGCTGTCGTGGTCGTTCCACCGCGCCGTTCACCCGTTCCCAGGTAGTCGCCGGTGTCCGTCACAGCGTCGCCTCGTGTTTCCTCGCCCCGTGGAGTGTCGGCGTCGCGGTCACGCTGCTCCTCCACGCCCTCGTCGAAATCGTCGAACTCATCATATTCGTCCGCATAGCGGTGATCGTAACGGTCGTCCTCCACGAGGCCGAGGTAGACCGCCATCTTGCGCATCGCGCCGGCCATCTCATGTCCTCCGTCGTCCCCGCGGCGTTCTCACCGCAGCCGACTCCTCCGTCGTTTCCGGCCCCTGCGCCCCGCCTCAGCGGGGTGTTCGTCCATTCGGGCGAACGCCACAGACGGGCCCCAAGGTCTATGTGGGGACATTACCCCACGATCGGTCCCCGAGCGCCAAGCAACGCCGTGCCGAGTCGCAGGTGTGTCGCGCCTCTTCCGATCGCGGCCTCCAGGTCCCCGCTCATCCCCGCGGAGATCACCGTCGCCTGAGGGTAGCGATCCCGAATCCGCGCCGCCACCTCGGCGAGGACCGCGAAGGCCGCGTCGGGGTCGCCGCCGAGCGGGGCCACGGCCATCACTCCCCCGAGGGTGAGCGCCTCGTGCGCGTCGATGCTCTCCGCGAGCGCCGGCGCGTCGGCCGGGTCCACGCCGCCGCGCGGACCGATCACCCCCGCCTGGGAGTCGGCGTCCAGGTTGACCTGCACCAGACAGGTCAGACGCCGTTCGGCGGCGGCGGCCCGGTCCCCCAGGGCCCGGGCCAGCTTCGCCCGGCCCACCGAGTGCACCACGTCGGCGTAGGAGGCCACGGAACGCGCCTTGTTGGTCTGAAGCTGGCCCACGAAGTGCCAGGTCAGGCCGAGGTCAGCGGTCTCCGCCACCTTCGGGGCCGCCTCCTGGTCGCGGTTCTCCCCGACGTCGTTGACACCGAGCGAGGCGAGAATACGCACATCACTGGCCGGATAGGTCTTGGTCACGCCGATCAGGGACACCTCCGCGGGATCGCGGTCGGCCCTGTGACAGGCCGCCTCGATCCTGGCCCGCGCGGCCGTGAGGTTGGCGCGGATCTGCTCGGTGCGCTCGCGGTCGGTCTCTGACACGGTCGTTCGTTCCTTCTGGTGTCGGTGGGGCGGCGCGTGACCGGAACCGGCCGTGGGAGTCGGCGCGGTCGGGCGGGTCGGAGGGTCAGGTGCGCCAGAGGAAGGAGGCGAACCGGCCGGTGGGCGCGTCGCCCCGGTGGGAGAAGAGTTCGGGGCTCTCCAGGGTGCAGCGGCCGTCGGTGACGATGTCGGTGACACCCGCCCGGCGCAGCTGGGCGGTGACGGCGGCGACCATGTCGACGCCCGTGGTGCCCCGGCGTGTCGTGGAGGCGGCCTCGGGGGTCCGCGCCGCGGTCTGGGCCTGGAGCTCGGGAGGGACCTCGTAGCAGCTGCCGCAGATGGCGGGGCCGAGGAAGACGGTGACGTGTGCGGGGGTGGCGCCCTGGGCGACCATCGTGTCGACCAGGTTGACCGCGACCCCGTTCGCGGTGCCCAGACGGCCCGAGTGGGCCGCCCCCAGCACTCCGGCGCGGGCGTCGGCGGCGAGCACCGGCAGGCAGTCGGCGGCCATCGAGGCCAGGACCAGGTCCGATCGGGTGGTGACCACGCCGTCGCAGGTACCGACCCCGCCGGGTTCGGCCGCCACGAGCACGTCGGCGCTGTGCACCTGGTTCATCCACACGACACGCTCGACGTCGAACCCGCACTCCTCGGCGGCACGACGACGGTTGGCGGTGACCGCCTCCCGGGTGTCGCCGGTACCCAGTCCGAGGTTGAGCGAGTCGTACGGTGCCGGGCTCACGCCGCCCTTGCGTTCGGTGACGGCGGCACGGACACCGTGCCCCAGGTCGATGACGTTGCCCATCGGTGCGACGTGGTCCTTCCCTCTGCCCCGGGGGAGGAGGAGTGACGGCGGGCGGATCGCCCCCGCCGTCCTCCGCCGCGCCCCACCGAGGGCGGCGACGGCCCCGCCGCAGATGGGTCGGGGCCGCTGACACGTCGATGGTACCGGGATGGTGCGGGACTACTTGAGGAACTCCGGGACGTCCAGGTCGTCGGGGTCGTCGAAGATGACCCGGCGACGCGGCGTGGGGACCTCGCTCCGACGCTCGGAGGCCTCCGACACCGCGTGGATGTGGTTCGCCTGCTCCTCCGGCTCGGTGTCCTCGGGCTCCGGGGCGACGGTCTCCTCCGCCTGAACCGACGGCGTCGGCTCCTGCTCGACCGGCTCGGGCTCGCCGTGCGAGACCGGGTAGCCGTTGCCCAGGGCGGGCTCGGCCGGGGCCTGGACCTGCTGGGGCTCGGGCTGGACCGGTTCCGGGGTCACCGTGGGCTGCACCGGCGGCATCGCGGGCCGGGGAGCCTCCTGCACCGGCTGGGCCGGGCGGGACGGAGCGATCCACGGCATGCTGGTGGCCGGCGCCCCGCTCGCGTCCGTGCCGGGGGGCGTCGCCTTCGCGGACGACTCCTCCCTGCCGGACGTGATGCCTGCCGTGGGGGCGACGGCCTCAGGAGGGTCCACCGGCTGGCGCTCCCGTGTGACGGAGCCGGACACCTCGGGCTCGTCGAAGCCCGCCGCGATCACGGTGACACGGACCTCGTCACCCAGGGCGTCGTCGATGACGGCGCCGAAGATGATGTTGGCCTCGGGCGCCGCCGAGTTGGCGACCAGCTGTGCCGCCTCGTTGATCTCGAACAGTCCGAGGTCGGAGCCGCCCTGGATGGACAGCAGCACACCGTGGGCGCCGTCGATGCTCGCTTCCAGCAGTGGTGAGGAGATCGCCAGTTCGGCCGCGGCGACGGCCCTGTCGTCCCCTCTCGCTGATCCGATTCCCATCAGCGCCGATCCGGCCCCGGACATGACCGACTTGACGTCGGCGAAGTCCAGGTTGATCAGGCCCGGCGTGGTGATCAGGTCGGTGATGCCCTGGACACCGGACAGCAGGACCTGGTCGGCCGCCTTGAAGGCGTCCAGGACGCTGACCTGGCGGTCCGAGATGGACAGCAGTCGGTCGTTCGGGATGACGATGAGGGTGTCGACCTCCTCACGGAGCATCGCTATCCCCGACTCGGCCTGGGTCGCGCGCCGCTTGCCCTCGAAACCGAAGGGGCGGGTGACCACACCGATGGTGAGCGCGCCGAGGGAGCGGGCGATGTTGGCGACGACCGGGGCTCCCCCCGTACCGGTGCCACCGCCCTCACCAGCCGTGACGAAGACCATGTCGGCCCCCTTGAGGACCTCCTCGATCTCCTCGCGGTGGTCTTCGGCGGCCTTGCGGCCGACATCGGGGTTGGCGCCTGCGCCAAGGCCACGGGTGAGCTCACGGCCGACGTCGAGCTTGACGTCCGCGTCGCTCATCAGCAGCGCTTGGGCATCGGTATTGATCGCGATGAACTCGACGCCCTTGAGCCCCTCTTCGATCATTCGGTTGACGGCGTTGACACCGCCGCCGCCGATACCGACGACTTTGATGACCGCGAGGTAGTTCTGCGGTGCTGCCACGACGAGGGGCCTTTCCGCTCGCATACGCCGTTCCGTCTCCGCGTCCGCTGGCCCTGGGGTCAGCGGGTGCGCCGGCGGTCCGGCATCCGGTTCTACAGTGTGCGTTTCGGGTACCCTCGCACAGCGCCCGGAGGCGACCGTGTGTGGGAGACCCGGGGCCACCGAAGACCGTTCTCGAACGGTTCCCGTGTACCCCTGAAAGCGTGTCTTACTGCGTTGTTGACGTTGGTTGTGCTTCCCGACAGTAAGCGGACCGTCGGGTGCGAGCAACCGGTGACGACTTCAGCCTAACGGCGTATAACGCGAGGAAGCGAAGTGCGCACTCGGCGCGTCGCGTCTGGAATGTCCTCGTGAGGGATTCGGTTCGCGGTGTCGAGCTCCCACTCGTACCCTCTGTCCCCACTCGCGCCTCTTGACCTGACTCCTGCGTGAGTATCCCGTTCCTTGGGACCCGCTTCACCGGACGATGGCGAGGTCGGGGGTTCCGACGTCGTAGACACGCCCCGCCTCGGGCGGGTGCTCGCGCATCAGCACGCGCAGCACCGCGCTCTTCGAGGCGGTGTCCCGCGCGTCGCCCCACTCCACGACCGACCCGTCACCGAGTTCCACGGTGATGTCGTCGGTGTCGGTGGCGTCGATCAGCTGTATCTGCGCGATGAGGGAGTCCGGGGCCTCCTCCACGATGTCGGCGGCGGCCCGGACCGCCGTGTTCTCCTCGATCTCCCCCGTGACCCGGACCAGCGGGTGCGTACCGGGCCGCGTGGCGGAGTCCTCGATCCGGACGCCGTCGCCGTCCACGAGCCGGTACTCCTCACCCATCCGGATGGCCAGCAGAGGGCGGCGCTCGACCACCTCCACCCTGAGGGTCGCGGGCCAGCCCCGGCTCACCTCGGCGGACTCGACCAGGTCGATCCCCTCGGCGCGGTCGCGGCCCTGATCCAGGTCCACCCGGATCAGGGGCGTGCCCGTCTCGACGGACACCGCCGCGACCACCTCCTCCTTCGACACCCGGTCCAGGCCGGTGACGGCGACGTCGCGCACCACCAGCAGACGGGAGCCGAGCAGCACCCACGTGACCACGCAGACCAGTGACACGACGAGCAGGACCGCGAAGGCGACCTTCCAGGGGTCCGACCCCTTGCGGACGGCGGCCTCCGGCCCCGCCTCGTCCTGTTCCGTGGTCTTCGCCCTCTGACAGTCAGCGGCCACGTGCGTGCTCCTCTAGCTGGTTTCGGTACCTTCGGCGTTCCGCGCCAGCTCCTCCACGATCAGCGGCCCCAGCTCGGTGACGTCACCGGCGCCCATGGTGAGGACGATGTCCCCGGGGCGGGCCAGCGCGGCCACCGTGCGCACGGCGTCCGCGCGGTCCGGCACGTACCGGACGTTGTCGTGGGACACCTTCGACGTGATGAGCTCCCCCGTCACCCCGGGCTCGGGGTCCTCGCGGGCGGCGTAGACCTCCATCACCACGACCTCGTCGGCCAGGCTCAGGGCGGTCGCGAACTCCTCCGCGAAGATCCGGGTCCGGCTGTACAGGTGCGGCTGGAACAGGGCGACGACCCGGCCCTCGGCGATCTCCTCGTCGGAGTCCTCGGAGAAGGAACGCAGGGCGGCGCGCGTGGCGCGCAGGTCCGCGTCGATCTCGGTGGGGTGGTGCGCGTAGCTGTCGTAGACGCCCACGCCGTCGCCCTCGCCCTTGAGCTCGAAGCGGCGGGCGGCACCGGCGAAGTCCGCGATCCCCTCCACCGCGACCTCCAGGTCGTGGCCGAGTTCGTCGGCGACGACCACGGACGCGGCCGCGTTCAGGACGTTGTGGCGCCCGGGGACGGCCAGGGTGCCGTCGATCGGCTCGCCGTCGACGGTGGTCAGCGTGAACTCCGTGGTGAAGCCGCGCGCGCGGACGCGGGTGATCCGGTAGTCCGCGTCCTCGGCCTCGCCGTAGGTGAGCACCCTCTTGCCGCGCTCACGGGCGAGCTCCGCGACCGTGCGGGCGCCCGGGTCGTCGATCCCGACGATGAGGGTGCGCTCCACCCGGTCCACGAAGTTCGCGAAGTTCGCGTGGATCTCGTCGATGCCGCTGTAGTTGTCCAGGTGGTCGGCCTCGACGTTGGTGACCACGGCGACCTTGGGAGAGAGCATCAGGAAGGACCCGTCGCTCTCGTCCGCCTCCACGGCGATGACCTCTCCGATCCCGGCGTCGGCACCGAGTCCGGTGGTGACCAGCTTGCCACCGATCACGTACCCGGGGTCGACCCCCAGGTGCTGGAGGACCACGGTGACCATGGAGGTGGTGGTGGTCTTGCCGTGGGTGCCCGAGACGGCGATCCCCTCGCGGCCCAGCAGGAGGGCGCCCAGGGCGGCGGCGCGGGGCAGGACGCGGATGCCCCGGGCGCGCGCCTCGGCGAGCTCGGGGTTGTCCTCACGGATGGCGGAGGAGACCACGAGCGTCTCGGCCTTGCCCAGGTTCTCGGCGGCGTGGCCCACGAAGACCTGGGCGCCCATCTGCTCGAGTTCGCGCAGGGTCTCGCTGTCGCGGGCGTCACTGCCCGAGACCTCGACCCCGGACTGGAGCAGCACGCGGGCGATGCCGGACATGCCGGCCCCGCCCAGACCGATGAAGTGGGTACGGCCGAGTTCGTCGACGGGGACCGGGTCGGTCGGTGTGACCAGGCTCATCGTGCGTCCTTCCCGTCGTCGTAGAAGGCGTCTTCGCCGTCGTCGTCGGACAGTTGCATGTCAGGGGTGGGCTTGTCGCCGCGGGCGATCGCGAGGACCTCCCGGGCCAGTTCGGTGTCCGCGTCGCGGCGACCCATCCGAGCCGCCGCCTCCGACATGGCCACGACACGGTCGGTGTCGGTGAGCAGCGGGATGAGCTGGCCGGTGATCCACTCGACCGAGACGTCGGCGTTGTCGACCATCAGGCCACCGCCCGCCTGGACGATCGGCTCGGCGTTCAGCGCCTGCTCGCCGTTGCCGATGGCCAGCGGCACGAAGGCGCCGGGCAGTCCCACGGCGGTGAGTTCGGCGCAGGTCATGGCACCGGACCGGCACATCGCCACGTCGGCTGCGGCGTAGGCCATGTCCATGCGGTCCACGTAGGGGACGGCGACATAGGGGATGCCGTCCTGGGTGAGGTCCTGGGGCTCGTCGGCGTTCTTGGGGCCGACCACGTGCAGGACCTGCACGCCCGCCTGGCGGAAGGCCGCGGCGGCCTGGAAGGCGGTCTCGTTGATGCGCTGGGCGCCCTGGGAGCCGCCGAAGATCAGCAGGGTGGGGAGGTCGGGGCGCAGGCCGAAGTAGGCGCGGGCCTTGTCGCCCATGGCCAGCCGGTCCAGCGAGGTGATCTGCTGGCGCAGCGGGATGCCGATGAACCGGCCGTTGCGGATCTGGGTGTGCGGGTGTCCGGTGAACACGTGCGGGGTGAGCCGCGCGCCGAGCCGGTTGGCCAGGCCCGGGAGCGGGTTGGCCTCGTGCACGACGATGGGGATGCGACGGCGCCGGGCCGCCAGGTAGCCGGGGGTGGCCACGTAGCCGCCGAAGCCGACGAGGACGTCGGCCTGGACCTTGTCGAGTTGTTCGCCCGCCGCGCTGAGGGCCCCGGCCAGCTTGCCGGGGACCGTGAGCAGTTGCGGGGTGAGCCTGCGCGGCAGGGGGACCGCCGGGATCAGGCCCAGTTCGTAGCCGCGCATGGGAACCAGCCGGGTCTCCAGGCCCCGCTCCGTTCCCAGGCAGAGGATCTCCGTGTTGGGTTCCACGCGCCGCAGCGCGTCCGCTAGGGAGAGTGCGGGCTCGATATGCCCGGCCGTGCCGCCTCCGGCGAGGGCTACCCTCATCGTCGCCGATTCCTCCTTGGCCGATCACCCGCCGGGACCGGTCCGCTGTTGTTCTTGGCCGTGGTCTTGGCACCCGTCTTCGCCCCGCGCTCACCCGACTTGCGAGGGGTGCGCGACGCGGTGGTGCGCTTGGAGGGCGTCGAACCGCTCTGTTTACGGACGGAAGCGACGATGTTCTCCAGGCCAAGCCAGCTTAGAGCCCTTTGGACCCGCGTGGGACCCCGGGCCGCCAGGGCCTTCTGGGCCTCGGGCTCGTTCCGGGCGATGGCGAGCAGCACCCCGAGCGAGATCATCGTCGGGATGAGCGCGGAGCCGCCGTAGGAGACCAGGGGCAGCGGGATGCCGGTCACGGGGACCAGGCCGATGACGGCCGCGATGTTGATCATGGACTGGCCGATGATCCAGGTCACGATGGCGAAGGCGGCGAGCCGGGAGAACGGGTCCCTGACCCGGAAGGCCACGCGCAGACCGGCGTAGCCCAGCATGCCGAACAGGCCGAGGACCAGCAGGGAGCCGAGGAGCCCGAACTCCTCACCGATGATGGCGAAGATGAAGTCGGACTCGGCGAAGGGCAGGAACCCCCACTTCTCACGGCTGGCGCCGATACCGACCCCGAAGAGCCCTCCGGTGCCCAGCGCGTACAGGCCGTGCAGGGACTGGAATCCGGAACCGCTCGGGTCCGACTCGGGGTCGAGGAACACGGCGATACGGGTCATGCGGAAGGGCTCGATCGCGATGACGATCGCGGCCAGGCCCAGGACCAGCCCGAACATGGCCACGAAGAGACGCGCGGGCGCGCCCACCACCCACAGCAGGCTCAGGAAGATGAGCAGCAGCACCAGTGAGGTGGACAGGTCCGAGCCCAGCAGCACGAGGAGCACGAGGAGTCCGCAGCCTGGCACCAGCGGGATCAGCAGGTGCCGCCACTCGGTGAGGTCCTTGAGCTCCTCCTTGCGGGCCAGGATGTTGGCACCCCACAGGGCGAAGGCGAGCTTGGCCGGTTCGGAGGGCTGGATGACCAGGCCGCCGACCTCCAGCCACCGCATGGCGCCGTTGACCTCGGTGCCCTGGAACGCGGTGAGCAGCAGCAGTGCCACGGACAGGATCATCGCCGGGTAGCCGACCATGCGAAAGACCCACAGGGGCAGCTGGGAGGCGATCACCATGAGCGGCAGGCCGATCATGGCCGACACCATCTGGCGCTGGACCACGGAGAAGGCCGAGCCGGTCTCGGTGATGGAGTTGACCATCGTCGAGGACAGCACCATGACCAGGCCCAGCGAGATGAGCATCACCGCGGTACTGAGGATCAGGTAGTAGGAGGTGAGGGGTCGGTCCAGGGACCGGGCCCACTCACGCCAGAGGCCCCGTTCGCGGCCACCGGCCGCCGTGCGCTCCCGGGTGCGGGACACCCCGGGAACCGTTGTCGTCGCCGCCATCCACACCCTCCGCACGATTCGCGCCTCAATACTTGCGTACCGGCGGGTCGGGAACCGTGGACATTTCCCGCGTGTTGGCCATCTTTGGCGGTGTGCGGGGTGCTACGCGACACACAGGAGGCCACCCGCACGTCCGAAATGACGCAGGGGTGGCCTCCGGTGACTCAGTGACAGATCGGGCCGCCGCTCGTCCGGGCCCGTGTCCGGCGCCCCTCAGGACCGGCGGTGGACCGCCTCAGCGAAGAACCGGCCCCGCTCGGGGTAGTTGGTGAACATGTCCATGGAGGCTGCGGCCGGGGCCAGCAGCACCGTGTCGCCCTCCTCGGCGAGCTCGGCGGCCCGGGCGACCACCGCGTCCATCACCGTGTGACCGGCGGGCGCGTCGGGTTCGGGGCCCGCCACCTCCACCACCGGGACCTCGGGGGCGTGCTCGGCCAGGGCCTCGCGGATGCGCTCGCGGTCGGCGCCGATCAGCACCGCGCCGCGCAGACGGGCGGCGGCCCCGGCGACGAGTCCGTCCACCTCGGCCCCCTTGAGCAGGCCGCCCGCGATCCACACCACGGAGTCGTAGGAGTTCAGCGACGCGGCGGCGGCGTGCGGGTTGGTGGCCTTGGAGTCGTCCACGTAGTCCACGCCCGCGACCGAGGCCACGTACGCGATGCGGTGGGGTTCGGGCACGAAGGCGGTCAGCCCCGCCCGGACCGAGGCGGGCGCGACCCCCAGCGATCGGGCCAGGGCCGCGGCGGCCAGGGCGTTGGCGACGTTGTGCGGAGCGGCGGGCCGTACGTCGGCCAGGGTGGCGAGCTCCTCGGCACTGCTGTGCGGCTCGTCCACGAAGGCGCGGTCCACCAGTAGGTCCTCGACCACACCGAACTCACCGGCGCCCGGTGTGTCCAGACGCAGGCCCACCACCGGGGTGTGCGGGTCGCCCTCCTCCTCGGCCAGGCGGACGGACCACGCGTCAGCGGTGTTGACCACGCGGATCGTGCCGCGTGCGAACACCTTGCCCTTGGCGCGGGCGTAGGGCTCCAGGCCGCCGTGCCAGTCCAGGTGGTCGGGGGCGACGTTGAGGACGGTGGCGGCGTGGGGGCGGACGCTGTTGGACCAGTGCAGCTGGAAACTGGACAGCTCCACGGCGAGGACGTCGTGCACGTGGCCGTCGGCGTCGGGCAGAACGGCGTCCACGATCGGGGTGCCGACGTTGCCCACCGCGAGCGCGTCACGGCCGTCCGCGCGCAGGATGGACTCCAGCATGCGCACGGTGGTGGTCTTGCCGTTGGTACCGGTGATGGCGAGCCACACCTGGTCGGCGGGCTTGAGCCGCCAGGCCAGCTCCACGTCCCCGATGACCTCCACTCCGGCCTCGGCGGCGCGGACCAGGAGCGGGGAGTCGGGACGCCAGCCGGGCGAGGTGACCACGAGGTCGCAGCCCTCGGGCAGGGGGGTGTCGCCCAGGACGACCTCAGCGCCTGCCTCGGTCAGGGCGGCGGCGACCGGGCGGGTGGTGTCGTCGTCGCGGCCGTCGACGACGACCACGCGGGCCCCCCGGGCCAGGAGAGCCCTGGCGACGGGGGGCCCGGAGACACCCAGACCGGCGACGCAGACCCGCGCGCCCACGAAGGGATCGTCTCCCCCTGCGGGGGCGGCGGAGCGGGACGAGTCGGAAGGATGGAGGTGCGGCATGCCTCTAGCTTGGCATCCATTCCAGGTAGAAGAGCCCGATGGCGATCGCCATGAACAGGCCCTGGATGATCCAGAACCGGATGACGATGGTGGTCTCCGCCCAACCCTTGAGTTCGAAGTGGTGCTGGAGCGGCGCCATGCGGAACACCCGTTTGCCGGTGAGGCGGAACGAGGTGATCTGGATCATCACGGACATGGTGATGATGACGAACAGGCCACCGATGAGCAGCAGCAGGAGCTGCGTGCGGGTGGTGATGGCCAGACCCACGATGAGTCCGCCCAGGGCCAGCGAACCGGTGTCGCCCATGAAGATCTTGGCGGGCGGGGCGTTGAACCACAGGAAGCCGATGCACGAGCCGAGCACGGCGGAGGCCACCACGGCCAGGTCCAGGGGGTCGCGGACCGTGTAGCAGCTGGAGGTGAGCGCCTCCACGCAGGACTGGCGCAGCTGCCAGTTGCCGATGATGACGTAGGCGGCCAGCGACAGGATGGTCGCGCCGGTGGCCAGACCGTCCAGACCGTCGGTGAGGTTCACCGCGTTGGAGAAGCCCACGATGAGGAACAGCGCCCAGATCACGAACACGCCGATCATCAGCGGCGGTCCGAAGTCGCGGAGGAACGACAGCTGGGGGGCGGCGGGGGTGTAGCCGTAGCCGTTCGGGAACTGGGTGACGCCGTAGGCGAAGCCGACACCGATGACGGCCTGGCCGACCATCTTCGCGCCGCTGCGCAGACCGAGGCTGCGGCGCTTGTAGATCTTGATGAAGTCGTCCAGGAAGCCGACACAGCCCATGCCGACGAACAGGAACATCACCAGGAGACCGGAGGCCGTGGGCCCGGAGGCGGCCGGTTGGATCGCCCAGAGCAGCAGGTGGGAGCCGAAGTAGCCCACCACCGCGCCGAGGATGATCACGATGCCGCCCATGGTGGGCGTGCCCTGTTTGGTCTTGTGGCCCTCGGGTCCGTCGTCGCGGACCTCCTGGCCGAACTTGAACCGGTACAGGAGCTTGATGAGCGGCGGCATCAGCACCATGGAGATGATCAGCGAGAGCCCCGCCGCTATGGTGATGCCGATCACTGGACATCACCCTTGGTGATGAGGTCGATGACCCTTTCGAGCGCAGCCACGCGCGATCCCTTCACAATGACAACGTCTCCTGTGCGCATCCGTTCGCGCACCGCGTCGGCTGCCGCCTCCGCGTCGGGAACCCGGATGCTCTCACCGCGCCACCGCCCCTGCTGGGCGGCGCGTTCGGCGCCGACTGCGATCCCCTCGGCCGCCGCTCCGACCACGACCAGGTGGGCCACGCCGGTCTCGGCGGCCAGCTCACCCACGTTCTCGTGCTCGGCCCCGCCGTCGTCACCGAGCTCGGCCATGTGCGCGAGCACCGCGATGGACCGGCGGTCCCGCGCGAGCGCGCCCAGGGTGGTCAGTGCCGCCCGCATCGACTCGGGGTTGGCGTTGTAGGCGTCGTTGACGAGGGTGACACCGTGGTGTTCGGTGACCTCCATGCGCCAGCGGCTGACCGGGGTCGCCGCGCCGAGGGCGGCGGCGATGTCTTCGATGTCCATCCCGAGGTCGTCGGCGACGGCCGCGGCGGCCAGCGCGTTGCTGACCTGGTGGGCGCCGACCAGTCCCAGCTGGACCGGGGCGGTACGACCGCGCAGGTTCAGGGTGAAGGACGGGGCGCCGTCGGTACCGATGGTGATGTCCGTGGCGCGCACCTGGGCGTCCTCGGCGGTGCCGTAGAACACCACGCGGGCCTCGGTGCGGGAGTGCATGGCGCGCACCAGCGGGTCGTCGGCGTTGAGGACGGCCACGCCGCCCACTCCGCGCCGTTCGCCGCCGGGCGGCAGGGACTCCACGAGTTCGCCCTTGGCCTTGGCGATGGCGTCACGGCCGCCGAACTCGCCCATGTGGGCGCTGCCGACGTTGAGGACGACACCGATCCGGGGCGGGGCGACGCGGCACAGGTGGGCGATGTGCCCGATCCCCCGTGCGGCGACCTCCAGCACCAGGTTCTTGGTGCCGGTGTCCGCGCGGAGCACCGTGAGCGGGTGGCCGATCTCGTTGTTGAACGAGCCCGCGGGGGCGACGGTGGGGCCCAGTTCTCCGACGACCTGGGCGATGAGGTCCTTGGTGGTGGTCTTCCCGGAGGAGCCGGTGACCCCCACGACCTCCGTGGTGGCCGTTCCGCGCGCGGGGTCGCTGAGTTCGGTGGCCACGTGCCGGGCGAGTCGGGCCAGGGCCGCCACGACCTCGTCGTCGCCGCCGTCCACCAGCAGGTGGGGGGCGTCGACCGGGCGCGAGGCCAGGACCGCGACGGCTCCGGCCGCCACGGCGGTCGCGGCGAAGTCGTGACCGTCGACCCGTTCACCGCTCAGGGCGACGAAGAGCGCTCCTGGCGCCACCTGTCGAGAGTCGATGACGACGGGGCCGTCGACGACGGCGTCGGGGCGCGCTGATCCGCCGATGGCGGTTTGGGTGATCTCAGCGATCCGATCGAGCGTGAGCGCGATCAAATCCACTCCTCATGTCAGGCCCGGCCCACGGCGCCCCAGGGGCATTGGCCACCCGGCCTCGGGATCGGGTCAGGGGATGGCACCGCGGATACCGTGCGCGCGGTGCCGCGCCGGGCCACGAACTCCGGCTGGTACCGGGCCGCGGGCGCCTGGGTGGGCGGCACGTGTCGGGCTGCGATTGCCGGACCTACCTTAGAACATGTTGGGGTGTCTGGGGTCCCGGCAGGGCCCTGTCCAGAGCAATATGCTCCACTTCGTGACCGTCGACACGCACCGCGCGTGTGATTCGTGCACGTCACGGAGGGGCACACCACCGGGACGCGGTCTGGGACCGCGTCCCGGAAAGAGGACGGCACCAAGTTTCGGCGCACCTCGGGTGTGTCGTGGGTCAGCCCTCGTCAGGCACCCGGTGGACGTTCTGGAGGGCGTTGCCCAGCCGCTCGCTCGCCCGGGTGCGCAGGGCGTCCTCGATGGCGCCCCGCAGGACCTCGCGGTCGTCGAAGGGCAGGACCTCGCCCTTGACGTACTGACCGGTCTCGTGGCCCTTGCCCGCGACCACCACCACGTCGCCGGGGCCGGTCCGGTGCACGCCCAGGCCGATCGCCTCGGCTCGGTCGAACTCCACCGTCACGCGGGCCCGCTGCTCCTCGGGGACCTTGGCGACCCCGTCCAGCATCGCGGAGGCGATGGAGACCGGGTCCTCGGTGCGCGGGTTGTCGTTGGTGATGATCAGCTGGTCGGCCAGGCGCGCGGCGGCCTCGCCCATGAGCGGACGCTTGGCGCGGTCCCGGTCGCCGCCGCAGCCGACCACCATGGTGACCTGCCCGTCGGTGGTCTCCCTCAGGGCGCTGAGCACGGCCTCGATCGCGCCGGGCTTGTGCGAGTAGTCCACCAGGGCCGCGAAGTCCTGCGACCCCGACGCGCCGCGCACCTCGACCGGCTCCATGCGGCCCGGCACTCCGGGAGCGGCGGCCACACCGGCGATCGCCGTCTCCATCGGGATGCCCGCCTCGACCAGGCCCACCACGGCCGCCATGGCGTTGGAGACGTTGAACGGGCCGGGCAGCGCCACCGAGGCACGCGCCTCCATACCGCCGGGACCCACGATGCGGAAGGTGCTGCCGGTGGCGCCGAGGACGACGTCCACCGCGGTCCAGTCCGCCGCCATGGCGTTCTCCGGGCCCGCGTCCGAGGCGCCCTCCACCGCGAAGGTGGTCACCGGGACCGCGCCGCGCCCCTGCACCATGTCCACCAGCGCGCGGCCGAACCGGTCGTCGGCGTTGACCACGGCGATGTCGCAGTACTCGGGCGAGAACAGGCGCGCCTTGGTGTCGAAGTAGTCGCGCAGGTCCGAGTGGAAGTCCAGGTGGTCCTGGGACAGGTTCGTGAAGATCGCCACGTCGTAGCGGGTCCCGCCCACGCGGCCCAGGGCCAGGGCGTGGCTGGAGACCTCCATGGCGGCGGCCGTCGTCCCGTGTTCGCGCATGACCGCGAACAGACCGTGCAGGTCCGTGGCCTCCGGCGTGGTCAGCGAGGAGGCGACGCGCTCGTCGCCCACACGCATCTCCACGGTGCCGACCAGGCCCGTGCTCATCCCGGCCTGGCGCATGCCGGACTCGATCAGGTAGGTGACCGTGGTCTTGCCACTGGTCCCCGTGGTACCGACCAGGAGCAGGTCCTCGGCGGGGTCGTCGTGGACCCAGGCCGCGACCTTGCCCAGCGCCGCGCGCGCGTCCGGCACGACGAGCACGGGCAGGCCGGACTCGACGGCCCGGTCGGCGCCAGCGGCGTCGGTCAGGATCGCCGCGGCCTCGGCCTGGGCCGCCTGCTTGGAGAAGTCGGCGCCGTGCGCGCGGGTCCCCGGCAGGGCGGCGTACAGGTCACCCTGTCGCACCTTGCGGGAGTCATGGGTGATACCGCGGACATGGATCTCCCGATCGGGCATGTCCGCTGGACGGTCCGCGCCGAGATCCGGGCGCAGGAGTGTGGCGTCCGGCCCGAGCAGCGCTGCGAGGGCGGACAGTGGACGGAGTTTGGCGTGTTCAGGTCGCATTACCGGTGGCACGTGTGGAGGTTAACGGCTGCGGGGGACCTCTCGGTAATTTCCACGCTGCCCGCGGGCGATACTTCACCCGAAGGAGGTGCCGCCATGACACGCCCACTCGTACTCGACGGAGGCCTGGCCACCAGCCTGGAGGCGCACGGACGCGACCTCAGCGGAGGCCTGTGGTCCGCCCGTCTCCTCGTCGAGGAACCGGAACTCGTCTCCCGGGTCCACCGCGAGTACTTCCAGGCGGGCGCCGACGTCGCGATCACCGCCAGCTACCAGGCCAGCGTCACCGCCCTCACCGAACGCGGCCACTCCCGCGCCGAGGCCCAGAGCTTTCTCTCCCGCTCCGCGGAACTCGCCCGCACCGAACGTGACGCCTTCGGCGGCGGCCTCGTGGCCGCCAGTGTGGGCCCCTACGGCGCCTCACTCGCGGACGGCTCCGAGTACACGGGCGCCTACGGCCTCACCGAGGACCAGCTCCACCACTGGCACCGCGAACGCTGGCGGATCCTCACGGACAGCGGTGCCGACCTCATGGCCTGCGAGACGCTGCCCTCCCTCCTGGAGGCCCGAGCCCTCGCCCGCCTCCTGGAGGAGACCCCCCACGTCCGCGCGTGGTTCAGCTTCTCCTGTGCCGATGCCGAGCACATCAGCGACGGCACTCCCCTCCGCCAGGTCGCGGCCGAGCTCGCTCCGCTCCGCGACCAGCTGCTGGCCGTGGGCGTGAACTGCGTGCCGCCCAGCGACGTGCCCGGCCTGCTTCGCGAGGTCGCCGGCACCGGCCTGCCCACCGTCGCGTACCCGAACTCCGGCGAACGCTGGGACGCCGATACCCAGAGGTGGGCCGGCACCACCGACCCGCGGGACTTCGGCCACGCCGCCGCCCAGTGGATCACCGACGGCGCGGTGCTCATCGGGGGCTGCTGCCGCACCGGCCCCGAACACGTCCGCGCCCTCCGAACCCTCGTGGACGCCCTTCCGGACCAAGAGGGTTCAGGTCCAGGGCATTAAATAGCAGAGCCTCGGCCATTACCGGAGTTATCCACAGGACCTTTTTGACAACCAAGAAACCTGGCGTTCCAGGTCGAATTCATTCTCGACTCTCATTCTCTTTTCCGCCATTCACCCCTACAGTGGAGGCATGACCTTCTCCTCCACGCGTGACACGGCGACAACGGGACACTCCCCCGCCGTCGCCGCCATGCGCGACGCGAGGGAACAGGTCACCCACACCTTCGAGGCCACACCCTCAGCCGGTGCCGTGGCCGAGGTGTTGGACGACATCTGCCAGGTGTGGCACGACATGGATCAGGCCAAACTGCACATCCTTCTGCGGCTGGCGCACATCCACTCCACCGGAAATCTCCTGGAAGTGGGGGGTCAGCGCACTCTGGCCGGGTGGATCACCCAAGCACTCGGAACGAGTCCGGCAGAAGCCCGGTCCCTCGCGTGCCTGGCCGATTCACTGTTTCATGAAAGGCTTCCCGAAACACGCCAAGCCCTCGACTCGGGACTGCTTTCCCTCGGAGAAGCCACCGCCACCGCCAAGGCGGTCGAGGCCGCGACGAAAACCCGGGACGAGACCGAGTTCCCCGACCCGGACGCCTTCCGGCAGTTGATGGATTCCGGGATGATGGCCGTGAAGGCCGACAACCCCGCCCTCTCCGCCGCCCAACTCGCCCGGCTCGGCCGACGTATCTCCGTTCAACTCCACCCCACCCTGGTGGAGGACGAGCACAGGAGGGCCCACCGCAACCGTCGCCTGGACGTGCTGCGTAGCTTCGAGGGTTCCTTCTACCTCCAGGCTTCCGGCCCCGAGGTGGACGCCGAGCTCCTGGAGAAGGCGGTGGCCGCGTTCACCAAGCCCCTCAACCCCACCAGCCCGAGGCAGTCGAAGGCAGAACGCTCCTACGACGCCTTCATGAAACTGATCAGGTCCGCGCTGGGCCACCAGAACTGCACCAAACCCCCCGGCCCCCTCGCGATGATCAACCTGACCGTGCCCTTGGACGTCTACACCGGTCAGCGCGCCACCGTGCCCGAAGGTGACGGTGATGGTGCGGCCACGCAGGACGGGATGCTCCTGGCCATGGAAGCTGTCCGCGCCCTGTCCCCGGGCAGCGTGCTCCGCCGGGTGATCACCGACCCCGCCACCGGCAAGCCCCTGGACGTGGGGCGAGGGATGCGCAACGCCCCCGAGCAGATCCGCACCGTCGCCCACCACGGCCGCACCACCTGCGCCTGGCCCCAGGGCTGCGACGTCCCCATCAGCGGCACCGAGGCCGACCACGTCACCAGTTACTCCCGGGGCGGCCGCACCAGCGCCGAGAACATCCAGCCCCTGTGCTCCACCCACAACCGCCTCAAATGGCGCCGCGAGAACAACCCTCACCGCGCCACCTGGAAGGGCCGCCCCGCCCACCGGCGCCCGGACCCGCCCCCGAAGCCGGAACCACCTCCGCCCCGCGAATGAGCGGCAACTCCCTCTCCCCGCAGGCCCACACACCCCACCCGCCACCCCCGGAAGGAGGCCGACCCATGACCCCCACCGCCGCGAAGGCCCTCACCCCCGCGACCGGAGCCGGGTCGGCCTCCACCCCCATCCATCCGGCGAAGGCCGTTTACCCCGGCCCACAGCTCACCCTCGCCGCCGCAGTTCCGGTGGAACGCTTGATCAGCCGCGACACGAAGCCCGTTCCGCACGGGCGAGAAGGATCCACATCGCCGTGGTCGTGGGCTCATCTGGGACAGCGACAGTGACGAGTGGTGCCGGATTTGTCTGTTTCTCGACAGTTGGAAATACTGGCACTTGCCGCCGGTAAGTTGCCAGGTGAAAGAGTCTGCTCCCCGCGCACGCGGGGATGGTCCCGGTCGGGGCCTACGCCCTTGTGGCGCAGCCCCCTGCTCCCCGCGCACGCGGGGATGGTCCCGTAGACGTGCCGATCGAGCACGGCGGGTGGAACTGCTCCCCGCGCACGCGGGGATGGTCCCCGCCTGGCTCAACGGAGGGAAGGTGTCCGCCACTGCTCCCCGCGCACGCGGGGATGGTCCCCCACCGGAGCCACGATGGGCGAGACCAAGACCACCCTTCTGCTCCCCGCGCACGCGGGGATGGACCCGGTCATGGCGCGGCGGACGGAAACGCCCTCGGCTGCGCCCCGCGCCGCCGGAGCCGGGGCGGCGGGAGCCCCTGAGTGGCGGCTCCCGCCTCTGGGTCAGCGGTCCTCTTCTTCCTCAAAGAGGCGGATAGCCGGGGGCTCGGTGTCCGTCGGTGGGACCTTCATGGTCTTGAGGGCGAAGGACATGATGTCGTTGAACACCGGTCCTGCGGCCTCGCCTCCGTAGTAGGTCTCCTTCGGGTTGTGCAGGACCACCTGGACGACGAGCTCGGGGTTGTCGGCGGGGGCGAAGCCCGCGAAGGTCGCCGTGTAGCCGCCGCCGTCGTAGCCGCCGGTCTCCGGGTTGATCCGGTTGGCGGTACCCGTCTTGCCCGCGACCCGATAGCCGTCGATGCGGGCCTGGGGCGCGGTGCCCTCGTCGCCCGTGACGGCTTCGAGCATCAGAGCGAGCTTGTCGGCGGTCTCCTTGCTGACCACCCTGGTCTTCTCGGGCTCCTCGGAAGGGGTGAACTCCCCGTCCGTGTCGACGGTCCCGGCGATGAGCCGGGGCTCCACCCGTACCCCGTCGTTGGCGATGGTCGCGTAGACCGAGGCCATCTGGGCGGCGTTCACCGACAGGCCGTGTCCGATGGACACCGACGGTAGCTGCGTCCCCCACCAGTCGTCGGGCTCGGTGAGCACCCCCGACTCCTCTCCCGGCAGGGCCAGGCCGGTCGGCTGTCCCAGGCCGAAGTCCTTCATGTAGGAGTGCAGCACCCCGGCCTTGACCTGGTCCGCGATCTTGATGGTGCCCACGTTGCTGGACTGCGCCATGATGCCGTTGACGGTCAGCCGTTGGGTGCCGTTGTTGGTGGAGTTGCGGAAGGTCTGGTCGTAGTACTGGAGGGTGTACGGGACGGTGTAGACGGTCTCCGGTGTGGTCAGTTCCTCTTCGAGCGCGGCGGCGACCGTGATCACCTTGTTGGTACTGCCCGGCTCGAAGGTCTCCGCCACGGCTCCGTTGGACCACTCCTCCGGCCCGGTGGCGGCGATGTCGTTCTGCGAGTAGGACGGGTAGTCCGCCATCGCGAGGATCTCCTGGTCGGTGTTGGTGACGATGGCGCTTCCGCCCTCGGCGTCCAACTCCTCCACGCGTTCCGCCAGCGCCTGCTGGACGAACCACTGGAGGTCGCGGTCCAGGGTCAGGCGCACGTCCTGACCGGGCTCGGGCTCACGCACCAGACCGCCCGCCATGGGAATCTGCGTCCCGTCGTTGCCCACCTCGACCTGGCGTTTGCCGGCCTCACCGGCCAGCGTGGAGTCCAGGTAGCCTTCCAGCCCCTCAAGGCCGTGCCCCTCCGAACCGGTGAAACCGACCAGGTCGGCGGCGCCGGTCTCCTCCGGGTAGACGCGTTCGTAGTCCACCTCGGCGCCCACCCCGGACAGGCCGAGGTCGCGCATGTCCTGCCAGTCGCCCGGCGACACCTTGTTGGCCACCACCTGGTAGCGGCTGGGAGCGGCGTCGACCTTGGCCTCGACCTCCTCCTGCTCCAGGTCGAAGCGGGTGACCAGTTCGTCCACGAGCTGGTCGCGCTCCTCCTCCTTGACCTCTTCGGGGTCGACGAAGACGGTGCGGACCTCCGCGGACAGGGCGAAGGGGTTCCCCTCGGCGTCGGTGATCTGTCCGCGCAGGGTGGGGATGTCGATGGTCTGGAGTCTCAGGTTGGCGGCGGCCTCGGCGTAGCGCTCGGCGTCCACCCCCTGGATCTGGGTGAGCCTCCCGGCGAACAGCATGAGGATCACGACGATGATCGCTCCGCCGATCCTGATCCGCTTGTTCGGATCACCCGGCCGGAAGGTGCGCCGCAGGAGCGGCGGCGGGGGCGGCGGGGCCGGGCTCCTGCGCCGTGGCCGCTCGCCGCCCCTTCTCACCTCGCGCGCGGACCCTCCCCGGTTCGATCCGGAGCTCGCGCGGGCCCCGCTGGCGGGGCGCCGGGGTTCCCGCTGGGGACGCTTGCTGGGCCGGGACCCGGAGCGTCCCGCCGCTCCGGGTCCTCGGGGGTCACGGGGGCGGCGGTCCCGGGGGTTGCTCACTCTCCGCTCCCAGCGTTCCCGGTGTCCGTACCGTTGTCACCGCTGATCTGGCCGCTGTCGAGGTCCAGGAAGAGCGGAGCGTCCCCCTGCTCCATCCCCATCTCCTCGGCGTCGTTGGCGATCCGCTCGGAGGTCTCCAGGTGGGCCACCGACTTCTCCAGCTCCTGTTCCACGTAGGACATCTCCCGGTTCTCCGACTGGAGACTGGTGATGGTGTACGCCTCCTGGGCGACGACGCTGCGCAGTACCAGCAGCGCCACCAGTGCGCCGCCGAGCAGGCACAGGATGAGCAGGACGAAGGGGATCTTCGGCGCGGGGCCGGAACCGTCTGGGCGGGTGGTGCGTGTGGTCGCCGCAGGACGCGCTGGACGTTTGGGCGCCGTGGGGCGCTTGGTGGCCCCGGTGCGCCTCGTGGTCGTCGCGCGCCCCTTGGTGGTGGTGCGGCGTGTGTCCGTCTTCGTGCCCATCTCTGGTCTCCCTACTGCCGCGACGGCCAGCGCACGCGTTCGGCCGCCCGGAGGCGTGCCGACTGTGCGCGCGGGTTGCGTTCGTTCTCTTCGTCCGTGGGGAGTTCCGAGCCCCTGGTGAGGAGCCGGAGTTCCGGTTGGCGGTCCGGGAGGGGGACCGGAAGGTCGGCGGGTGTGGTGTCGGTGGCCAGGGCGGCGAGGGCCTTCTTGGTCATCCGGTCCTCCAGCGAGTGGTAGGACAGCACCGCGATGCGGCCGCCGACGTCCAGGCGGGAGATCGCGGCGGGGAGGGTCTCCTTGAGGATGGAGAGCTCGGCGTTGACCTCGATGCGCAGGCCCTGGAAGGTGCGCTTGGCGGGGTGACCGCCGGTACGGCGGGTGGCGGCGGGGATGGCCTCGCGCACCAGTTCGGCCAGTTCCCGGGTGGAGTCGATACGGCCCTGGGCACGGCGGCGTTCGATCGCCCTGGCGACGCGGGAGGCGAAGCGCTCCTCACCATAGGTGCGCAGGACACGGGTGAGCTCGGCGACGGGGTAGTCGTTGACGACCTCGGCGGCGGTGAGTGCCTGGGTACCGTCCATGCGCATGTCGAGGGGCGCGTCGTGGGCGTAGGCGAACCCGCGTTCGGTCTCGTCCAGCTGCGGTGAGGAGACGCCGAGGTCGAGCAGGACCGCGTCGGCGTGCTCCGCGCCCGCCTCGTCGAGCGCGCGCGGGATCTCGGAGTAGACGGCGTGGACGAAGTGGGTCCGGTCCGCGTAGGGTGCGAGGCGCTTGGCGCTGCGCTCCAGGGCGGTGGTGTCCCGGTCCACACCGACGAGTCGCATGGTGGGGCAGGCCTTGAGCAGGGCCTCGGAGTGGCCGCCCAGTCCGAGGGTGCCGTCGACGAACACCGCCCCGGGCCTGCTGAGCGCCGGTGCGAGCAGTTCCACGATCCGGTCGAGCATGACCGGTACGTGCGACGGGTCGATTCCCGCTCTCGCCGCCCGGACGCGGGCGGCGATGTCGTCCTGTGTGGCCCCTTGGTCCGCCGAGCCGTCCCTGTCGGGCCGCTCGTGCTGCCGGTTGTCCCCCATGCGCTGCTGTTCCTCCACGCTGTCGCGATCTCCCCCTGGTCCGTGCGGCGCACCGGGTGCGCCTCACGGTGTCCTTCGCGTGGCCCCTCCGAAGTAACCGGAGGGCCTCCGGACACGGCCGCTATTGTCCACCTTTCAGCGGACGAACGCTCACGACCTGGCGCCGGGGAAGTCGCGCCAGCTCGTGTGACCGTCTCCGGAGACCGCCCCCGGTCCCGGCGTTGCATGGACTGCGTGCTGGTGGTTCGGGGCGTTCCAGCGCCCGCCCCGCCGTCACAGCACCCCGGGCAGCACCTCCTCTGAGAGTTGCGAGAACGCCTGCTCCTGCACGGTCTCGTACTCCGACCACGCGGCGGCGTCCCAGATCTCCAGGCGTGTGTTGGCCCCGATGACGACGCACTCGCGGTCCAGGCCCGCGTAGACGCGCAGCTTCGACGGGATCGTGACCCTGCCCTGCTTGTCGCAGGACTCGTCCGACGCGCTGGCGAAGAGGACGCGGCTGTAGTCGCGGACCGCCTTGGCGGTGACCGGTGCGGAGCGCAGGGCGTCGGTGACGCGGCGGAACTCGTCCGTCGGAAAGACGTAGAGACAGCGCTCCTGGCCCTTCGTGATCACCAGACCCCCCGACAGTTCGTCGCGGTACTTCGCGGGAAGGAACAGCCGTCCCTTCTGGTCGAGGCGAGGTGTGTGGGTGCCGAGGAACACGCACTCACCCCCTCACCCCTATGCGGAGAATTCACCCTCTCCACGGTGCTCCACCTTACTCCACTCTTCCCCACCGTCAACAGCTTCAATCCGTATTCAGACGCTGAAGAATCGACAAATGCGCAGGTCAAACAGATGGGTTGGGAGTGGTGGCCGAGTGGGGCACGGTGACGTCCGCGTGCGTCGCGCCTCTCCGCCGTCCCCCGGGAGGCCGTTCGACGACCGATTCCGGCATTTTGGTTTGCAAGGGATGTGATTGGGCCTAGCCTCGGAGCGAAACACGCAGGCACACCGAGCGAGAGGGTTCTCGTGTCACTCGGCACACAGCATGACGGTCACGGGGGCGATGTCCGAGGGGACGTCGGTGCCGTTGTCGCCGTCGCCGGACGCGTCCGCGACGCGATCGAGACGGTCATCGAGGGCAAGCCCGACGTGCTGCGCATCGCGCTGACCGTCCTGCTCGCGGAGGGCCACCTTCTCGTCGAGGACGTCCCCGGTGTGGGCAAGACGATGATGGCCAAGGCCCTGGGCCGAGCCGTGGACTGCTCGGTGCAGCGCGTCCAGTTCACCCCGGACCTGCTCCCGAGCGACATCACCGGAGTGAGCGTCTACCACCAGGACCGGAACGAGTTCGAGTTCAACCCGGGCCCGGTCTTCGCCAACATCGTCCTGGGCGACGAGATCAACCGCGCCTCCCCCAAGACACAGTCGGCGCTCCTTGAGTGCATGGAGGAGCGCCAGGTCAGCGTGGACGGCCAGACCCGTGCCCTGGAGCGGCCGTTCATGGTCGTGGCCACGCAGAACCCGGCCGATATGGAGGGCACCTACGCGCTTCCCGAGGCGCAGCGGGACCGTTTCATGGCCCGGGTCTCGGTGGGCTACCCCTCCCCGCAGGCCGAGCTGGACATGATCGACAGCCACAGTGCCGGTTCGCCGCTGGACCAGCTGGCCCCGGTCACCAACGCGGCGGAGATCCGCTCCCTGGTGGACCGTGTCCACAACGTGCACATGGCTCCGGGCATGCGCCGCTACGTCGTGGACCTGGTGAACTCCACCCGGACCGCGCCCGAGCTCAAGCTGGGTGCCTCGCCCCGCGCCACCCTGCACCTGGTCCGCGCCGCGCGGGCGCACGCCGCCCTGGAGGGCCGCCACTACGTGGTTCCCGACGACGTGCAGGCCCTGGCCGTCCCGGTCCTCGCCCACCGGCTGCTGCCCGGACCCGAGGCGCAGATGGAGCGGCTCAGCGCCGAGCAGATCGTCGCCAAGCTGGTCTCCCGGCTGCCCGTGCCCGGCCCCCGCTGACCCTCCGCCCCTCGGAACCACAAGAGACGGACCATGCGCCCGCAACGTACCCTCACCGCACGCGGTGGTCTGATGTTGTTCTCCGGTGTCGTCCTGCTCGTGTGCGGGTTCGTCATCGGCCAGCGGGAGCTCGCGGGGGTGGGTTTCTTCCTGCTCCTGGCGCCCCCGATCTCGGCGCTGACGATCCTGGGCGCGACCGGTCGGGTGGCGCAGAGCCGAGCGCTGCAACCGAACCGTATCCCCGCCGGTACCGACACCCGGGTCCTGGTGCGGATCGGGAACTCCTCCACCACATGGCCGGTGATCTGGGTGCGGGTCGAGGACACCCTGCCGGTCCGGCTGGGGTACGAACCCCGCTACACGGTGGGGTTCCTGCCCGCGCGAGCGGTCCGCGACGTCACCTACCTGGTGCGTCCGGCGGTCCGTGGCCGGTATCCGGTCGGCCCGCTGCGGGTGAGCGTGGTGGATCCGCTGGGCTGTGTCCGGGTGACCCGTCAGGTCGGCGCGCCCACCCCCCTGCTGGTGACCCCGCCGGTGGTGCCGCTCTCCACGCTCAGTGCCTCCGACGGCTCCCAGGGGGAGAACTCCCCGCGCCGTTCGGTGTCCGGCGCCGGGGAACAGGACCCCATCCCCCGCGAGTACCGCTACGGCGACGAGATGCGGCGGGTGCACTGGCGTTCCACTGCCAAGCACGGCGAGCTCATGGTGCGCCGGGACGAACAGCACTGGCGTGAGCACAGCACCCTCCTCCTGGACACCAGGTTCGCCGCGCACGCGGGTGAGGGCGTCTGGAACTCGCTGGAGACGGCGGTCAGCGTGGCCGCCTCCGTGGCGGTGAACCTGCTGGACAGCGGGCACGAACTTCGTCTGCACACCGAACGGGGCCAGCTGCACACCGCCCACACCTCCGGTGTGCTGGACGGTCTGGCCACCGTGGAGGCCTCCGAGGCGGACGGCCTGTACGGCGGGATCAGCACGCTGCAGGGCGCGCGGGGTTCCTCGTCGAGCCTGGTGGTGGCGGTCCTGGGCGCGGTGTCGCCCGAGGACGCCTCGGCCCTGTCCCGGGTGCGCGGGTCCGGGTTGCACGTGGCCGTCCTGTGCACGCGGGCGGCGTGGACCGACACCGAACACACACGGCGCACCGCCGAACTGCTCACCGCCAACGGGTGGAGGGTGGTCGAGGTCGCCGAGGCCGCCGAGCTCCCTCCGTTGTGGCGGCGGGCCGTCACCGGTGGGTCGCCCCTGGCCCCGACCGGCGCCCGTGGTTCCTGGGAGGGTTCCCGTTGAGACTGACCAACACACTGATGCCCCTGGCCGCCCTGGTCTCCATGCTGGCGGCGCTGCCGCTGCTGGGCGGGCTCATTCGTGGTGAGGGCTGGTGGGGGCCGGCCGTCGTCCTCATGGTCGCGGTGACCCTGGTGTCCGCGCTGTACCGTCTGACCGGCCGCACCTCGTTCCCGGTGCCGTTCCTCCAGCTGGTGGTGGCGGCGCTGCTGTTCACCCCGATCCTCACCCCGGGCACCGGGTTCCTCGGGGTCGTGCCGACCTCGGCCACCGTCGAGCGGGCCTGGGTGCTGTTCGAGCAGGGTGTCAACAGCATCAACACCAGCACTCCGCCGATTCCGACCACCACCGGGCTCCAGCTCATCGTCGCGCTGACGTTCCTGGTGTTCATGATGACGGCGGACTTCCTCGCCGTGACCGCGCGCTGCCCGGGGATGGTCGGCGGGCTGGTGCTGGCGCTGATCGTGGTGCCGTTGGCCGTGAACGGCGCCGGGCTCAGCTGGGCCCAGGCCGCCGTCTGCGCGGCCGGCTACGTCTCCCTGTTGGCCACGGACATGTGGGTCCGCGGGCGTGAGTGGGGGGTCCGGGTCCCGGACGGGCACACCCCCGGGAGCCGGTTCGCGGCGGGCGCCGCCCAGCTGGGCACCGTGGTCGTCGCCGCCTCCGTGGCGATCCTCGTGGCGCTGTCCCTGCCGTTGATGGTGCCGTCCCTGCGCACTGACGCCGTCCACACGATGGCGGACGGCGTGGAGTTCGGTGCCAGCGGCAGCGTGACCACCACCCACCCGCTGGTCTCGCTCCGCCGCGACCTGGCCGCCTCCTCCGACCGCACGGTGCTCACCTACCGCAGTGACGCCGAGGCCCCCGACTACCTGCGCACCTACGTCCTGGACGAGTTCGGCGGCGAGAACTGGACGATGTCGCCGGTCCACACCGGCCGTGACTCCGCTCTGGGGAATCCGCTCCCGCTGCCCCCCGGCTGGAGCCGCGATTCCGCAGCCTCGGTCACCACGGAGGTGACGATGGCCTCCGACGCACCGGGCACGGAGTTCCTGCCCCTCCCCTACCCTGCACGCTCGGTGGACGTGACCGGTGACTGGTACGTGGACCCCGACACCCTGATGGTCTTCAGCACCGACACTCCGCCGAGCGGGTTCGGCTTCACCGTGGAGTCCGCCGAGAACAACCCCGAGGCCCGCGATCTGGCCGACGCCGGGCAACCGACCGGCCTGTCCAGCGACCTCCTCGACCTCCCGAGCGACCTCGACGGACGCGTCCAGGAGCTCACCGACTCCCTGACCGCGGACGCGGACTCCGCCTACGGTCGTGCCCTCGCGCTCCAGGACTTCTTCACCGGCGGCGACTTCACCTACGACCTCAGCCCGCCCGCCGTCCCGAACGGCGCCGACCCGCTCTCCCACTTCCTTCTCGATGACCGGGTCGGCTACTGCGAGCAGTTCGCGGGGGCGATGGCGGTCATGGCCCGCCAGGCGGACATCCCGGCGCGGGTCGCGGTCGGCTACACGGCCGGACAGCAGCGCGGCGACGGCCAGTGGTCGGTGTCGGTCGGTGACGCGCACGCCTGGCCCGAGCTGTACTTCGAGGGTTCGGGATGGGTGCGTTTCGAGCCGACTCCCGCCTCCTCGCAGGGGCAGGGCACGGCGTCGGTCCCCGAGTACGCCGGGGGCGACGGGGTGCCGGAGGGCACGCCCGACCCCGCCCCCAGCCCCTCGGACTCCCCCGAGCCCAGCCAGTCCCCCGAGGACGACCCCTCCGCCAGTCCCTCCGAGGCCGCGAGTCCGACCCCGGAGGAGGACGAGGAGGAGTCCGGCGACTCCGGTGCGAGCGCTTCGGAGGACGGAGCGGGATCCGGCGCGGCCCCGTGGTGGCCGGTGGCGGCGGGTCTGCTCGGCGGGCTCCTGCTGCTGGCCGCTCCCGCCCTGGTCCGATCCGTGATCCGCTGGTCGCGGCGGGCCGCGGTGGCGTCGGGTGGGGTCGCCGCCGCGCACACGGCCTGGCGGGAACTGCGGGACACCTGTCTGGACCTGGGGGTGGAGTGGACACTCACCGAGAGTCCCCGGGCGACCGCCGCCCGCCTGGGCACCGTCCGCCCGGACGGGACGTCGCTGCCCTCCGAGGCGCACGCCGCCGTGTGGCGGCTGGCCCTGGCGGAGGAGGCCGCGCGCTACGCACCGGACCCCGGGGACGTCCAACACACCGACGGCGCGCGGATCGCCGCCGACCTGGCCACGGCCCGGTCGGGGGCGCACGGCACCGCCACACGTGGCGACCGTTGGCGGGCCCTCCTGCTACCGCGGTCGCTCGCCCCGTGGCACCGCCCCCGGACCGCGGCTGAGGCCGTCCCCGCCACCGCCTGACCCACCCGGTCCGGGCGGCGCGGGGCCGGGGCGGGGGCGGGGCGGGGGCGGGGCTCCCGCCCCCGCATGAGCAGGCACGGAAAGCAGTGGGGCCCACACACGACTGGCGTGTGTGGGCCCCACCGTTGCGAACGGGCGAGCGTTCTGGGCATCCGTCACCTGGGAGGACCGGTGTCCGTCCCGAGCGAGCTGTTACTCCTCGCCCTCCTGGCGACGGCGCCACCGCTCCTCGAAGCGGTTCATCATCCCGGGACGCTTGGCGCCCCTGCGCTTGTGTTTGGTCTCCGTCTCAGCCTCGGCCAGCATCGCCTCCGCGCCGCCCCCGGCGGCCTTGCGCCAGGCGTTGGCGCCCAGCAGGAAGGAGGCCAGCATGAAGATGAACCCGAGGACGCTGATGGTGACCGGAACCGCCAGAGACGAGTCCGGGCTACTCAGCAGCAGCCCCAGGAGGAGCAACCCCATACCGAGTACGAAGCCGATGACGGCCTTGATGATCCAGCGCTTGTAATGGACTCCGGGGTTCGTCTGCCGAACAGTGTTCGCGAACTTCGGGTCCTCGGCATACAGCGCCTGCTCGATCTGGTCGAGCATGCGCTGCTCGTGTTCAGAGAGCGGCACGGCGCCTCCCTACGGCAGTCCCCGGTTGGGGTGACGGGTACTGATGAACAGTCTCTTGGTCAGTGGTATGCCCAGAATACGGTGCACTAGCGCCTAGTGGAAAGAAAAGCTGCGTGTGTACCTGACCCACTACGGCCACGATACCCTCGCCCTGTATCGGAAACACCGGCTTCCATGCCTCTCTTCTAACCCTTACTCCGGTTGTACTCTGAGAACGCTCAGAGGCCCCCGGAAGTTGCCGCATCATACGTCGTTTTCGTCACGCTTGGCCAATACTGCCGACTGTATCGCGCCTGGACCGAAACGGGCCTTCACCCTGTCCATAACCCGTTCAACGTCCCGCCAACCAGAGTCCTCCTCTCCCAAGGCGAGTTGGTGGTGCGCCTGTTCCACCGGGGCCACACCCTCCAGACGGACCCCCACCAGCCGCAGCGGTGTGCCCTTCAGGCCCGACGCCGCGTAGAGCGCGCGCGCCACCGCGCTGATCTCCCGGGCCACGTCCGTGCTCTCGGAGAGGGTCCGCGCCCTGGTGATCGTGGAGAAGTCGGCCCGGCGCAGTTTCACGCTCACCGTGCGCCCCACCTGTCCCGAGACGCGCAGACGGTGCGCCACCTTCTCCGAGAGCCGCAGCAGCTCTCGGTCGATCAGGCCCGGGTCGTCCACGTCCTCGGCGAAGGTCTCCTCCGCGCCGACGCTCTTGTCCGGGGTGTCGGGGACGACCGCGCTGGGGTCCTCGCCCCGGGACAGCGCGGTCAGGCGGGCACCGGCCTTCTCCCCGAGTTCCATGCGCAGCAGGTCGGGGTCGGCCCGGGACAGGGCGCCCACCGTGCGCAGCCCCAGCCGGACGAGTGTGCGCTCGGTCTTGTCCCCCACCCCGGGCAGGGCACCGATCGGCAGGGGGTCAAGGAAGCCGTGCACCTCCCGCGTGGGCACCAGCAGCAGGCCGTCGGGCTTGCAGTGGGTGGAACCGAGCTTGGCCACGAACCGGGTGGCGGCCACCCCGACCGAACAGGTGAGCCGCTGCTCGCGGCGGACGCGTTCGCGGATCATCGCGGCGATGCGCACGGGACCGCCGAGTCGACGGCGGGCACCGGAGACGTCCAGGAAGGCCTCGTCCAACGACAACGGCTGCACCAGGGGCGTCACCGAGCCCAGGATGTCCATGACCGCCTCGGAGGCCTGCCGGTAGGCGGCACCGTCCGGCGGGTAGACCAGGGCCTCCGGGCACAGCCGCATCGCCTGGGCCATCGGCATCGCCGAGTGCACGCCGTGGCGGCGGGCGATGTAGTCGGCGGAGGAGACCACGCTGCGCGGGCCGGTGCCACCCACGATCACCGGACGCCCCCGGGCCTCGGGGTGGCGCAGCTGCTCCACACTCGCGAAGAACGCGTCCATGTCCAGGTGCAGGATGTTGCAGTCGTCGTCCGGACCGGAGCCGTCCAAGGGGAAGTCCGACCGCAGGGGGGTGATCCCCTCGGGGGTGACCACACCCCGCAGAGCGGCACCGCGCTCCAGTTGACGTCGGCTCATAAGGCCAGGTTATGCCCTGTCCGCAGCGACCGGCCCCGGCCCTAGGGCTTCAGGGCGACGGCGTGCAGCTGCGTGGCGACGCCGATCAGCTCCGGGTGGTCGGCGGCGGCCCGCTCCAGCTCCACGAGGTGCTGTCCGGCCTGGGCGTCGCCCTCCCACGCCTGTCCGGGCAGGATGTCCGCGAACACGCGCACCCCGCGCACGCTCTCCCCGGTCAGGCCGGAGTGGCCGATCAGGTCGAGGAGCTGCTGTCGGGTGAAGCGGCGGGGCATGGGATCGGCTCCGCCCCAGCGGCCGTCGGGGTCCTCCAGCAGGTGGCGGGCCTCGGTGATGTGCCCGGCCAGGACCCGGTGCAGGGCCCCCGCCACGGCGTTGGTGACCAGCAGGCTGACCGCGCCGCCGGGGCGGGTCACCCCGGCGACGTCGGCCAGCGCGGCGGCGGGGTCGTCGACGTACTCCAGCACGTTGTGCACCAACACGAGGTCGGCGCTGGCGGCCGGGAAGAGCGAGGCCAGGTCCTGGGTCTCCCCCTGGACGCCGCGCACCATGACACCGCTCTCGGCGGCGCGGCGCTCCAGGGCCGCCAGGGAGTCGGGGCTGGGCTCGACGACGGTCACGCGGTGACCGAGCTCCGCGAGCGGGACGGCGGCGCCGCCGGTTCCCCCGCCCGCGTCGACGATCTCCAGGGGTTCACCGTCGAAGAGTCGGTCCAGCAGCCGCGAGAGGGCGTCCCACACCACGGCGGTCCGGGCCGCGTTGGCCGCCCGCGCGGGGCCGGTCCCCGTACCGAAACCGGTCGCGGGCGTGCCGCTCCTGTCAGTCACCTGCGTTCCCTCAATCAGCTAGTGCCCGGCCTCGGCGAGGTCTCAGAGCGAGAGCGTCGACTTGTTCTCCATCAGCCTAGACAGAAGTCCGCTGATGAAGTTGGGCGACTCGTCGGTGGACAGCTCCTTGGCGACGCCGACGGCCTCGGCGATCGCCACGCCGTCGGGGATGTCCTCGGCCCACAGGAGTTCGTAGGCGCCCATCCGGAGGATGTTGCGGTCGACGACCGGCATGCGCTCCAGGGTCCATCCGATGGCGTACTCGTCGAGGAGCGCGTCGATGCGCTCACGCCGCTCGTCGACGGAGCGGGCCAGCAGTTCGGTGAACTCGTTGATCGGCGGTTCGGGCTGGGCCCGGCGACGCTTGATGACGTCTTCCACGGAGGTGGAGCGCACCTCGGCCTCGTAGAGGACCTCCACCGCGCGCCGACGGGCCTTGCGCCGTGCACCACTCATCAGTTGACACGCCCGAGGTAGTCGCCCGTGCGGGTGTCGACCTTGACGCGCTCGCCGGTGGTGACGAACAGGGGCACCTGGATGGTGGCGCCGGTCTGGACCTTGGCGGGCTTGGTGCCGCCGGTGGAGCGGTCGCCCTGGACGCCCGGGTCGGTCTCGGAGATCTCGAGCTCGACGGCGGCGGGCATCTCGATGTAGAGCGGGTTGCCCTCGTTGGTGGCCACCGTGACCTTGGTGTTCTCCAGGAGGAAGCCCTTGGCGTCACCGACCACGGCGTCGCCGACCGGGATCTGGTCGTAGGTCTGGGTGTCCATGAAGATGAAGGAGTCACCGTCGTGGTACAGGTACTCCATGTCACGGCGGTCGACGCTGGCGAACTCGATCTTGGAGCCGGCGTTGAAGGTCTTGTCGACGATCTTGCCCGTGAGGACGTTCTTGAGCTTGGTGCGGACGAACGCGCCGCCCTTGCCCGGCTTGACGTGCTGGAACTCCAGGACGTTCCAGAGGACGCCGCCGTCGAGCCGCAGGGTCGTGCCGTTCTTGATGTCGTTCGTCGTGGCCACTTCGGTCGTCTCTCCCAGGGGTGTGACACGTCGGAGACCGGACTCGCTGGTCCGGTCGGTGGTCAGTGGGGCGAGGCGTGGTTCCCGTGGCCGCCGGTGGCTGTGCCGACCGGCACCCGGGCACTCCTCGCCTTCGGTCAGTCTAGTGGCTCCCGAGGACTCAGGAACCGTTCACGACCGCCTGGTAGGCCTCGTCCAGCAGCTCGGGGGCGGGCCCGCTCAGGATCGCGGTCCTGGCCAGACCGTCCAGGACCACGAACCGCAGTGTGGATCCACGGGCCTTCTTGTCCACGGCCATGGTGGCGCGCAGCTCCGGCCAGGCCTCGGCGGCGTAGCTGACGGGCAGCCCCACCGAGGTGAGCACGGAACGGTGACGGCGCACCAGGTCCTCGTCGATCCGCCCGTCGAGGCGCGCGAGTTCGGCGACGAAGACCATGCCGATGGAGACCGCGTAGCCGTGCCGGAAGGTGTAGTTCTCGGCGCGTTCGACGGCGTGCGCGAGGGTGTGGCCGTAGTTGAGGATCTCGCGGCGGCCGCTCTCCTTGAGGTCGCCCGAGACGACGTCGGCCTTGACGCGGATGGCGCGCTCGATGAGTTCGCGCGTGTGCGCGCCCTCCGGGAGTGCGGCGCCCTCGGGGTCGTCCTCGACCAGGTCGAGGATGACGGGGTCGTCGATGAACCCGGCCTTGATGATCTCGGCCAGCCCGCCGACGTAGTCGGCGCGGGGCAGGCTCGGCAGGGTGGCGAGGTCGCACAGCACCCCGGCCGGAGGGTGGAAGGCGCCCACGAGGTTCTTGCCCTCCGGGGTGTTGATGCCGGTCTTGCCGCCCACGGCGGCGTCCACCATGCCCAGCAGGGTGGTGGGCACCAGGACCGAACGCACGCCGCGCAGCCAGGTGGCCGCGACGAACCCGGCGAGGTCGGTGGCGGCCCCGCCGCCCACGCCCACCACGGCGTCGGTGCGGGTGAAGTTGAACGAGCCCAGCCGCGACCACAGACCGGTGGCGACCGCGGCGGTCTTGGCTGCCTCGCCGTCGGGTACGGGCATGGGCCGGACGGTGTACCCGGCCTCCTCCAGGACCCCCACCACGGGGCGGGCGATCTCGCCCAGGCCCTCGGGGTGGATGACGGCCACCTGAGCGGCACCGCCGACCAGGGAGGGCAGTTCGGAGAGGACACCGCTGCCGACCACCACGTCGTAGCGTCCGGTGGGCTCCCCCACACCGATCCGGGTCACGGTCACTGGGCGGCCTTTCCGGTGGGAAGGGAGTCGACGATCGCGTCCACGATCTCCTCGGGGTGGTACTCGGTGGTGGGCACGGTCACCGAGGCCAGGCTCTCGTAGACCGGGAGCCGCTCGTTGAGGAGTTTGCGCAGCTGGGTGCGGGGGTTTCCGGACAGCAGCGGGCGGGCGACGTCCATGCCGACGCGCTTGGCCGCCTCACCGAACTCCACCTGGAGGTAGACCACGTGGTGGTCGGCGAGGTCCTCGCGGGTGTCCTCGTTCAGGACGGCGCCACCGCCGACGGCGATGACCCCCTCCCAGGAGCGCAGGCCCTCGGCGACGACCTCGCGTTCCAGGGCGCGGAAGTGCTCCTCGCCGTCCTGGACGAAGATGTCGCTGATGGGCTTGCCCGCACGCTTCTCGATCTCGGTGTCGGTGCACAACAGGTCCGTGTCCAACCGGCGGGCCAGGGCCTCACCGACGGTGGACTTGCCCGAACCGGGCGAACCGATGAGCACCGCGATCGCTCTTGCCACGCTCTGCCTACCTCTGGGGGTCATCCCCGTACTCACGGGGAACGTTCTGACCGCCTGCTCAGAGCCGCGCCTGACGGCGGCCCAGCCCCGCGTGCGCGGGGAGCAGGCTCTGCGCGTCCAACGCTACCGGTTGTCGCGGGGGCCATCCCACGTGGGCGGGGAGCAGCTGGACACGAGGCACTCCGTCGCCGAGGGACGGGGGCCCTCCCCGCGTGCGCGGGGCCCACCACTGGGTAGCCCGAGAGGGGCCGACCGGTCAGGCACGCCCCTGTGGGCGGGACCCGCGAAGCGTCCGAGTGGACGAACGAACCAGCGCGGCCCTCCTCACACGTGGGAGGGGCTCACCCAGAGCCCCTTGGAGGACCCGGCGCGGGAACAGGCGTGAAAGCACACTGGTCCGCGCTCCGGGAAGCGCGGACCAGTAGGCGGTGCTAGCGGATCGTCAGCGAGTCCAGGTAGCCGCGGAGGTTGCGGGCGGTCTCGGGGACCGAGTCGCCGCCGAACTTCTCGATGGCGGCCTCGGCGATGACCAGGGCGACCATGGCCTCGGCCACCACACCGGCGGCGGGGACGGCGGTGACGTCGCTGCGCTGGTGGTGGGCCTTGGTGGGCTCGCCGGTCTCGGTGTCGATGGTGTCCAGCGCCCGGGGCACCGTGGCGATGGGCTTCATCGCGGCACGGACCCGCAGGGGGTCGCCGGTGGACATGCCGCCCTCGACCCCGCCGGCCCGGTTCGTGCGGCGGCGGACGCCGTCGGGGCCGGGCTCGATCTCGTCGTGGGCCTCGGATCCGCGTCGGGCGGCGGTGCGGAAGCCGTCACCGACCTCCACGCCCTTGATGGCCTGGATGCCCATGAGGGCCCCGGCCAGACGGGAGTCCAGGCGGCGGTCCCAGTGCACGTGGCTGCCCAGACCGGGCGGCAGGCCGTAGGCGAGGACCTCGACGACGCCGCCCAGGGTGTCCCCGGACTTCTTGGTGTCGTCGACCTCCTCGACCATGCGGGCGCTGGTCTCGGGGTCGAAGCAGCGCAGCGGGTCCTCGTCGATCGCGGCGAGGTCCTCGGGGCGCGGCTCGGCGGCGCCCTCGGGGACGGCGACCGGGCCCATGGAGACCACGTGGCTGAGGATCTCGATCCCGAGCGCCTGGCGGCAGAACTGCCGGGCGACCTCACCGACCGCGACCCGGGCCGCGGTCTCGCGGGCGCTGGCGCGCTCCAGGATCGGGCGGGACTCCTCGTGCCCGTACTTCTGCATGCCCACGAGGTCGGCGTGCCCGGGGCGGGGGCGGGTGAGCGGCGCGTTGCGCGCCACGCCGTCCAGTTCCTCGGCGGGAACCGGGTCGGGCGACATCACCTTCTCCCACTTGGGCCACTCGGTGTTTCCGACCTCGATCGCGACCGGCCCACCCTGGGTGAGGCCGTGCCGGATCCCCCCGATGACGGAGACCTGGTCCTTCTCGAACTTCATCCGGGCGCCCCGACCGTACCCGGCGCGACGTCGGAGCAGCGCGGCGGCGATGTCGTCAGAGGTGACGGACACACCGGCCGGAAGGCCCTCCAGGATCGCGACGAGTGCAGGTCCGTGGGACTCCCCCGCGGTCAGCCAACGCAACATGTCCACGATCCTCCCACGGATCGGGGGGAGGCGTGGTCACCGGGCTCAGGGTTGCGGGAGCAGGGGGTGACCGGCCAGGACGGTGGCGAGGGTGGCGGCGAGCATGAACGGGCCGAGCGGGAGCGGTTCGGCCCGGGTGATCCGGCGCAGGAGGAGCAGGGCCACTCCCAGCAGGGAGAAGGCCGCGAAGGCCCAGAAGGCGGCGACCAGGGCGCCCACCGGTCCGGCGGCCCAGCCCGCGTAGAGGCCGGTGAGGCCGGAGAGCTTGACGTCCCCGAAGCCGAGCCCGCCTGGCCTGATCCGCCACAGCAGCCAGTAGAGGACCGTGATGAGCGCCATGCCGACCAGGGCCCCGGTGCCGCGTTCGAGGTCGGGGCCGAAGGGTGGGAGGAGGACCGCCGCGGCCAGGAGGAGCGCGGCGACGGGGTAGGCGGGGGCGACGAGGGCGTCGGGCAGGCGCATGACGCGCAGGTCGACGGCGGAGAGCGGGACGCCGAGAGCGACCAGCCAGAGCACGGCGAGGAGCCCGAAGGGTGACCAGTCGGTGAGGTGGGTGGGGGTGAGGGCGCCGACCAGCGCGAAGAGCAGCGCCGTGGTGCCGACGACCGCGGGGTCGGGGCGGACCCGTTCCGAGCAGTGGGGGCAGGTGCCGCTTCTCCGGAACTCACGGGAGGCGACGACGGGCAGGCCCCGGGCGAAGCGGAGCCGGGTCAGGCAGTGCGGGCAGCGGGGCGGTGGCGGCCCGTCGTGTTCCTCCTCGGGGTCGGGGACCGTGGCGGTGGCGGCGGTCGCCGGTGTGTCGGGCGTGCCTGCCCGTTCACCGACTCCACCTGTGACAACGTCCTGGTGAGCGGCCAGCCCGGGACCGAAGAGGTGGACCACTCTGCCGCCGACGCGGCCCAGCGCGACGCCGAGGGCCAGGAGCACGGCGGCCGCGAGGACCGCCCACGGGAGCGGGGACGACGTGAGCGCCAGGGGGGTGGGCATGTTCGGAAACTACCTGCTGGCGGGGTTCGGCGACAGGGTGTGCGGCCGCCTGTGGACAACCCCGCGGTCAGGCGTCGTCGCGCCGGGCCCGCACGACCGCGCTGAGTTCGACGCCGCCGGGCAGGACGTGCTGGAGTTCGGTGCCGAGCCGTTCGGCGACCCGGCGCAGCGATTCGTCGTCGCGCTCGTCCAGTTCGAGGCGGATGCCGAGGTCCGCGCGTTCGGAGGGGTGGATACGCACGCGTTCGATCCCGAACTCGGCGTGGGTCACCCGGTGGACGATCGACAAGACCTGCGGGTCGTCCTGGGGTTCGGGTACCGACCCCTGTTCGGCGAGCACGGTGAGGAAGCGGCCCTGGATGGTGTGCGGGACCGGCCCGGACACGTCGATGACCAGCGCGTCGGCGTTCTCCTCCAGGGTGGCCTGGCAGGCGTCCCGCGTGGTGAAGGGCACCGGTCGGGCGTCCGGGCGCCAGCGCCGGACGGCGTCCACGGAGGTGAAGGCCAGGACTCCGCGACGACCGTCCTTGCCGGTCATGATGGGGATGGCCACCTCGCTGTTCTTGTCCTTGGTGAGCCCGCCCACGCCCTGCTCGGTCTCGGTGGCGACGGACACCACGGGGATGAGGACCCGGGAGCCGCTGAGGGCGGCCAGGACCTGCCGGTCGCCGGTCCGGCCCGCGGCGTGCTCACGCAGGCTCGCCTCGACGTCCGGGTCGGCGCTGCCGTCGTCGTCACGGAAGTTCTGGGCGCCGATGATCGATGGTCTGCTCACGGGCCCCGACTCTACCCGGGGCGCGGGTCCGTTCCGGGGTCGCTTCCCGGACAGAACCCTGTGACCTCTCCCCTGTTTCCGGCCCCGCGGGTGCGCCGTGGATCAGGGGCGGGCGCCGCCGAGCGCGTCGACGATCCCCCTGAGCTGGTCGACCTGTTCCGGGGTGAGCCGGTCGAACATCAGCGAGCGCACACGGGTGGCGTGGCCCGGCGCGGCGGCGCGGAGGGCGCTGGCGCCGTCCTCGGTGAGCACCGCCCACAGCCCGCGCCGGTCGTCCTCGCAGCTCTCCCGCCGCACGTGGCCGTCGCGTTCGAGGCGGGCGATCTGGTGGGACAGGCGGCTCTTGGAGACGATGACGGTCTCGGCCAGGTCGCGCATCCGCATGCGCTGCTCCGGAGCTTCGGAGAGGTGGGCGAGGATGCCGTACTCGATGAGGGAGAGGCCGTCCCGGGAGCGCAGGTCGTGTTCGAGTTCGTCGTAGATCCAGGCGTTCATCCGCAGGAACCCGCGCCAGACGTCCTGTTCGTCGGCTTCGAGCCAGGCCTTCTCCATGGCCTGATTCTAGCCCCGGCGGGCCCGGGGAGGGGTCCCGGTGAGACGGGGCCCTTGCGTCCTCGGGGAGGAACACCTAATCTACTTCCCAGGAAGATACTTCTAAGGTACTTTGTTGCTAGACAACGAACCGCACCGCTGGACGGCCCAGGACCCGGGTCGCCCGAACTCAGGGAGAGACACCATGGCAGCTCAGGAACTCAAGCCCGGCACCTGGAAGATCGACGTCGCCCACAGCGTGGTCGGCTTCTCCGTCCGCCACATGATGGTGAGCAAGGTCCGCGGCCGCTTCGAGAGCTTCGACGCCACGCTGACGGTGCCCGAGGACCCCACCCAGTCCTCCGTCGAGGCCACCATCGAGGCCAGCTCGATCAACACCGACAACACCGACCGTGACAACCACATCCGGTCCAACGACTTCTTCGAGGCCGACAACCACCCCGAGTTCAGCTTCCGCTCCACCGGCCTGGAGGCCAGGGGCGAGGACTTCGTCCTCAAGGGTGACCTGACCATCAAGAAGAACACCCACCCGGTCGAGCTGGCCCTGGAGTTCAACGGCTCCACCGTCGACCCCTACGGCCTGGACCGCGCCGGGTTCGCCGCCTCCACCACCATCAGCCGCAAGAAGTTCGGCGTCGACATCGAGATGCCGATGGAGAGCGGCGGCGTGGTCGTCGGCGACAAGATCTCCATCGAGATCGACGCCGAGTTCACCCGCCAGGCCTGAGCCGCACCGGCTCCGACGGGGGAGGGCGGTGTCCGGGTGTGGTCGCCCGAGGGGAGCGACCACCACCCCGGGTTTTGACGACACTCCGTCAGTAACCCGGTGAGGTCTCGGATATCGTCGACGGGGGAGGGTCCACGGACCCTCCCCCGTCCTCGTATGTCCGGCAGCACCCCACAGACCGCAGGAGAAGCACCGTGCCGTCCCAGCCCTTCGCCCCCGAGGTCGTCTCCGCCGTCACCGCCCACATGAACGGCGACCACCCCGAGGACACCCTGATCATCTGCCGTGCCCTGGGCGGCCGCCCGGAGGCCACCGCCGCCCGCATGACCGGGCTCGACGGTGACGGAGGAGACTACGCGGTCACCGTGGACGGCGCCGAGGAGGACGTGCGCATCCCCTGGGCCACACCGCTGACCGAGCGCGCGCAGATCCGCGTCGAGGTGGTCCGCATGTACCAGGAGGCCTGCGCCGCCCTCGGGATCACCCCGCGCGGCCAGCACTGAGTCACCCGCCCGCGGACGCCACCGAGGGGTCCGGTGACGAAGGGTCACGGAAACGGGAACCCGAACGGCCTCGGAGGAGTCCCACCAGGTGACGGGGGAAGACCGTTCACGGGACCGGAACCGGTGGGCTCCACCACCCGGACCGGGCCCGTGAACGACCTAACCTGGAGGGGTCCGCCCCGCCACGGCTTCCCCCGGACGCCCGCAGACGACCACCTATCCGAAGGATGGCTCCGGCCTCGATGGTCACGCCCGACCCCGGTGACGAGAACGCACCCACCCAGCGGATCGACCCCACGACACCCACCACGCGAGCCGATCCGGCGGTGGGTGCCACGCGCTGGGTCACACGCGTGTTCCGACCGGGGGCCGCCCCTCCGCCCGAGCCGGGCTCGGCCCATCCGGGCCCGCCCCCCGTGTCCGACGACGCACCCACCCGGGTGGTCCCGCCGGGCGCGCCGTCCGGGGCGGACCGCACCACCGTCCTGCCCGGTGACGCGGCCCTGGGCGCCGCTCCCGTCGACGGCACCCGGGTCCAGCCTCCCGTCGCCCCCACGGCGCGTCCGGGCACCGGCCGACCCACACCGGGCGCACCCCCCGGAGGCCGTGCCCCGTGGTGGCGGGTGCTCCTCGGCCCCCTCCTGGACTGGATGGCGCGTCTGGTCTCCCGTGTGGTCGTGGGCCCCGCGGGCGACCTCGACTACGCCGTGCCCGCCGAGCTCCGCCGCCGCTACCAGGTCCTGGACCACATCGGCGCGGGCGGTGAGGCCGTCGTCTACCTGGCCGAACCCACCGACTCACCCGGGCGCCGACTGGCGCTGAAGGTGTACCGGCCCGGCCACGACATCAACCGCGAACTCCTGGACCGGCTGCGCGCACGGGGGACCGCCTCCCCCCACACGCCCGCCATCCAGGGCTACGGGACCGCCGCCAGCTCCTGGGGCGAGGACCTGGCCTGGGAGGCCCAGGAGTACTTCTCCCTGGGCACCCTGCGCGAGGTCATCAACCAGGCACCCCTGGACGACGAGGGCGCCCGGGCGGTGGTCCGCGCGGTCTCCGACTGCCTGCACCACTGGCAGAGCGAGCTCCAGCACAACCACACCGACGTCAAACCCGAGAACCTCCTGGTCCGCTCCCTGGACCCGCCGGTGGTCGCCCTCACCGACTTCGGGGGCGCCGTGCGCGCCACCATGAGCCGTGTCTACGGCGGCCAGGCCGTCACCGAGGCCTACGCCTCCCCCGAGGTGGTGGAGGGGCGCCGCGAGGCCCCGGCCGCCTGGTGGTCCCTGGGCGTCATGGTGCACGAACTCGTCACCGGCCGCCGCCCCGATCGCGGCGGCAACTGGCTGACCGCACGCAACACCGAGGTGGACATCTCGGCCATCACCGACGAGCGCTGGCGCCTGCTCGCCCGGGGCCTGCTCACCCTGGCGCCCTCCGCCCGCTGGGGACACGAGGAGGTCGCCGCGTGGCTGGCCGGTGAGCGCCCGCCGATCCGCACCGCGAGCCGTCGGCGCCCCATCAACTTCGCCGGGACCTCCCACGAGGACCCGCCGAGCCTCGCCTTCGACCTGCTGGACCGCTCCGACACCGGCGCGATGTGGCTGCGCAGCCACTGGCCCGAACTCCGGACCTGGCTGGACCGCGAGGTCAACGACTACACCTTCGACCGCGCCTATCTCACCGGCCTGGAGGCCCGCCCCGACCTCGCACACGTGGCGATCAGCGCCCTGGCCGCCCGCTACGTGCCCGGCATGCCGCCGCGCTTCCGGGGGCACGAGATCAGCGCGGACGGCCTCCTGGCCCTGGCGGCGGGTGACGCCAGCCGCCACTCGGTGGTGCGCGAGGCCGTGGAGTCGGGCGTGGTGGGCCTGGGCGCCCAGCACTGGTGCCCGCACCCCGAGTGCCGGTCGGGCGGCTCCGGCCGCTGCGCGTTGCTGGAGCGGGTCCAGCACGAGGTCCCGCTGCTGATGGCGCGGGTGAACGAGACCCTGGAGCGCGTGGTGGACGCGCGCCCCGAGACGACCCGGAGCCCCGACGCGCCCCGGCACCCCGCCGCCCACGAGATCGACTCCACCTGGGCACGCGCGGTGGAGTTGGTGCTCTCCCCCGAGACCGCCGCACAGCACCGGTCCCTGCTGCGCCGCCAGTCCTGGCACCCGCAACAGCGCAGTTCCGCGCCGAACGCGCCGTGGTGGTCCGAACAGCGCAGGGCGGCCCTGCGCGACGGCGGCGACCAGCTGGCCAGCCGGAGCGCCACGCTCACGGCCCTGCTCCTGCTCCCGGAGGCCGCGCGGGTCGGCGGCTCGATCGCCGAGCGCGAGCGCGCCGACGGCCGGGCCCGTCGTCAGGACCGTTGGGCCGCGCTCGCCGGTTCCGCGCGGGCACGCTGGGAGGGCGCCCAGGAGAAGGTGGCCACGGCCCGACAGCGCCGCGGGGTCGCCGCCACCCGGCCCGACAACCCCGCGCTTCCCGGCGATCCCGCCCGACCGCAGGAGCCCGCGACCGCCAAGGAGCGGCGTCAGCAGGAGCGGGCGACCCGGCGCGTCGATCGGACGATGGGCCAGATCCAGCGCGCGATGAGGGCGGGCCGGTGCCGCAGGTTCGCGTACCCGGCGGCGTTGCTGGGTCTGCTGGACGGGCTGGGTCGGGCGCTGCGGCCCGGGGAGGGCTTCTTCCCCGAGAGCGCGTTCGTGACCGACGCCTACACGGGCCTGCTGGAGTTCGGTGACAACCCCCTGAGCGACGGGGCCGCCGCGCTCACCGGGCTGCTGCCCGGCGGGATCGGCGCGGCCTGGTGGTTCCCGGTCCTGTTGTCGGTGGCGCTGATCACGCTGGGCCGCACCGCCGCGAAGTCCACGGTCAAGGCCCGCCGCCGCCTGGGCGCCTTCCGCCTGGCCGTCGCGGGATCCCTGCTCATGCTCGTGGTGCTGTTCTCCACGGGGCTGCTGGCTCTGGGATCGGGTGTGCTCATCCCCCTCGACGGGCTCCTGGGCGGCTGAGCCCCGCGGGCCGGCACCCCGGGTGAGGCGTTGGACACGCTATGATCTCCCGGTTCGGCGGTGTGCCGGACCACGGGAAGAGGGGTGGACGGGTGGCTGAGGTGTTCGAGCTGCGCGCCGGTCAGTACCGGGCGCGCGTCGACCGGACCGGGGCCGGGTTGCAGGCGCTCACCTGGCGGGGGCACGACCTCGTCTGGCCGTACACGCGCCAGTCGGGCCCCATCGCCTCCCAGGGGCAGCTGCTGGCCCCCTGGCCCAACCGGGTGGCCTCGGCCCGCTACACCTTCCAGGGCACCGAGCACCGGCTGGACGTCAACGACCCGGAGACCGGGTCCGCGATCCACGGCCTGGTCAGCGAGGTGGTGTGGCGCACCCAGGAGCGGTCCGAGGAGGACGTGACCCTGGGCCTGGACTTCCCCGGCACCCCCGGGTACCCGTTCCCGCTGGAGCTGACGGCCACCTACCGCCTGGTGTCCGAGGCCTCGGAGGCGCACGGGCTCACCGTCACCGTCACGGCACGCAACACCGGCGACTCCGACGCCCCGTACGGTCTCGGCTTCCACCCCTACCTCACCCTGGGTGCACCCTTCCGGGACCTGGTCGAGCGGGACCAGGTGCGGCTGGAGGCCACGGTCGGCAGCCGCCAACCGGCCGACGCCGACCTGATTCCCGTGGGCGACCCGGTCCCGGTGTCCGGGACCGCGTACGACCTGCGTCCGCCCGGCCGGAACCCGGGCGCGACGGAGCTGGACACCGCCTTCACCGACCTCGACCGCGACCGGAACGGACGCGCCTGGGTGCGGCTGAGCGGCCCCGAGCACCGGGTGTGCCTGTGGGCGGGAGCGGGCTACGGCTGGCTCCAGCTGTTCAGCTCCGACTCCCTCGGCGGCGACCTCCACCGGGCGCACCTGGCGGCCGAGCCCATGACCTGCCCGCCCGACGCCCTCAACAGCGGCACGGACCTGATCGTCCTGGCTCCGGGTGAGAGCGTGGAGCACACCTTCGGCATCCTCGCCGAGCCGCTGGACTGATCAGCGCGAGGGCCGGGCCACCACGGCGAACTGTCCTGAAGCGGGGTCGTACGGCGCCCCCGTCAGGTCCCCGTGGACCTCGTCCGGGGTGAACCCGCTCCCGGCGAGCTCGGCGGTCAGCGTGTCCGGCGTGAAGTAGCGGACCCAGTTGTGGAACACCCGGGTGCCGTCCTCGGTGACGACGTCGTACCGGTCCAGGCTCACCCGCTCCTCCTCGTAACGGAAGGTGTGCTGGAAACCGTGGTAGGGGCGCTCCGACCAGAACCCGCCCATGAGATCCGGGGCGTACACCGCGCCCTCACGGAGCAGGTCGAGTCCGGGCTCGGCGTCGACGTCGAACAGGAAAGCGCCCCCGTCGGCCAGGTGACGGCGCACCACCCCGAGCAGCCGCACCCGGTCCCAGGGCGCCATCGCGCAGTAGTCACGCATCACCATCACGACCAGGTCGAAGCGTTCGTCCAGGTCGAGGGCCAGGTAGTCGCCGCACAGGTGACGGGCGTCCAGGCCCTCCTCCCGCGCGACTCCTTCGGCGTGCTCCACGGACCGGGACGCGATGTCGACCCCGAGTGTGCTCGCCCCGGCGCGCGCCAGCCGCGCGGTGTACAGACCGGGCCCGCAGCCCAGGTCGGCCACGCGCGATCCGGGGCCGAGGCCGAAGTGCCCGACCATCCAGTCCGCGGCCCGGTCCACGAACTCCGCGCGGTGGGAGGCGGCGTCGACCTCGGGGGCCAGGTGGTTGGCGAGCATCCGCTCCGAGATGTGGCCGTCGGTCCACAGGTCGGCGGTGGTGACGCGGGCGTAGGGGGCGGGGCGCTCGGCCATGTCGGAGAGCGCGGCGAAGAGTGGGTTCACGGTGTTCCTCGTTCACGTGTGGGACCACCGGCGGGACGCGTGAGGCGCGTCGGCACGGGCCCGGTGGCGGGGAGGGCTGAGCACACGTTCAGGAGGACATGGCGCCCAGCCTACCCGGAGGCCCCGGGCCCCTCTCCCTCACACTCCCCCGAGCGTCTCGGTCAGCCGCGCCAGGTCCTCCTCGGTGTCGATGTCCTCGGGGCTGGCGACGTCGTCGCAGGCCACCGTCGTGACCAGGTGGGAGTAGGCGCGCAGGAAGGGGCGGGCGCCCACGTCCCGCTCGGCCATGGAGTAGACCGTGGACCAGTGCTCGCGGCCCAGCAGCACGGGGTTGCGCGGGTTGCCGTGGTAGGTGGCCACCGCCGCCCGGGCACCCTGGGCGTAGGCCTCGACCAGGCGTCGGACCGCCTCGGACGTGACGAGCGGCTGGTCCGCGAGGGCGACCAGGAGGGCGTCGACCGTGTCGGGCATCGCGTCGATCCCGGCGCGGAGCGAGGAGCCCATCCCCGTGGACCAGTCGGGGTTGTGCACGGTCACCGCCCCGGACACGCCGGTGTCGGCGGCGCCGAGGACGACCAGGACCGGGGCGCAGCCGCCTCCCGAGAGCGTGCGCACGCCCCGGTCGACGAGGCGTTCACCCGCGAGTTCGACCAGGGCCTTGGGGCGGCCGAGTCTGCTCCCCGAACCCGCCGCCAGCAGCAGGCCCGCCACCGCGCCCGAACGCCCGTCTCCTCGCTCCCCCGTACCCATGACGCGATGATGCCACGGACGCGCTCCCCGGGTGGGCCACCTCGGCGAGGTCGCGGGCCACGGACCGGCACCCGAGCAGGGACCACCGCCGTGAACTGCGGATTCACCGCCACGGCGGTTTCGGTTCACCCCTCGGTCTGGCCGAATCCGGCCGGAACCAGCGGCACCGGCGGAGTGTCGCGGTGGATCCTGCCCCGGGTCTCGCTCAGAGCCCTGCCGCTCCCGCCCCACCTGCTGCGCACCAGCTCGGCGGCGATGGACACCGCCGTCTCCTCCGGGGTGCGCGCGCCCAGGTCGAGCCCGATCGGAGAGTGCAGGCGCGCCAGCGCCTCCTCCTCCACACCGGCCTCGCGGAGCCGGTCCAGCCGGTCCTCGTGCGTACGGCGCGAACCCATCGCGCCGATGTACCCGGCCCCGGTGGACAGCGCCCGCTTGAGCACGGGCACGTCGAACTTGGGGTCGTGGGTGAGCACGCAGATCGCGGTGCGCTGGTCGATCTCGTCGGCGATCTCGTCCAGGTACACGTGCGGCCACTTCACCACCACCTCCTCGGCGGTCGGGAACCGCCTGGGCGTGGCGAACACCGGGCGGGCGTCGCACACCGTCACCCGGTAGCCCAGGTAGGAGCCGAGATCGGCCACGGCCGCCGCGAAGTCGATGGCGCCGAACACCAGCATGCGGGGCGCCGGGGCGAACGACTGCACGAACACCTCCAGCTCGTCACCGCGCCGCTGACCGTCCACCCCGTAGTGCAGCAGCCCCGTGCTGCCCTGGGCCAGCATGCCGCGCACGTCGTCGTCCAGGGCCGCGGCCAGGCGCTCACCGCCCGCACCCAGGTCGCCCTCGGCGTGACCGGGCCACACGACCCGGCGGCGGCCCACCCGGGAGGCGTCGGACGGATCGGCGACGATGGTGGCCACCGCCACCGGCTGGTGCTCGTCCACGGCACCGAGCACCGCGCCCAACTGGGGATAGGTCGTGCGGCTCACCGGCTCGACGAACACGTGCAGGGTCCCCCCGCACGTGAGTCCCACGCTGAAGGCGTCGTCGTCGTTCACCCCGTAGGTGCGGCGCACCGGCACACCGGTGCGGATCGCCTCCAGGGCCTCCTCGTAGACGGCCCCCTCCACACAACCGCCCGACACGCTACCGGTGACCTCACCGGACGCGCTCACCAGCATGGCGGCGCCCGCGTCACGGGGCGCGCTCTTGAAGGTGTCGATCACCGTGGCCACCGCGAAGGTCTCCCCCGCGGCGTACAGATCGGACACGCTGGCTCGGACATCACGCACGAGGCACCTCTTCCACGACTCCTCCGGCGGGCCGCGACGGTCCGCTCATGGGCCCTGGTACCAACCTATGTGCCCAACGCGACACGGAAGAGCCCCCGTTCCTCCAGGAAACGGGGGCTCGATTCGGTCTCGTCTACGAACGCGGTTCACCGGGGAGGTCGGGCTCGCGGCCCTCGCCACGGCCCAGCATCGAACGGAACTCGGCCAGCGCGCGCCGGGCGAATTCGCCGTCCGTGCTCTGGATGCCCATCACCGGCAGCGACGTGCCGTCCGACAGGTCCAGGCAGGGCCACGGCTCCCCCTCCGGCATCCGGATGTCCAGGACCTCCGGCCAGGCCAGGTGGTGCGTACGGATGCCGTTGATGACCACCACGTTCCGCTCCGTGGCGATCAGCCGGGGGCGGCCCAGCATGTGCAGCCCCGCGGCCACCGCCAACCCGAGGCCCACGACCAGGAAACGGTCCATGATGCGCCACTCGGCGGGCAGGATCACGGCCAGCACGACCATGGTCGCCACGATCAGCAGGCCCAGGCCGTAGGCGACCAACCGCACCGCGCGGGGCCGCCACGTCCTCGGCAGGGCCGCCTTGCTCGACGCCTCGTCCACAGGTAGTTCCCTCGTCCGCACCAGCTGCTCCATCTCCACGCGCTCAGGCGTGACTCACCCCGGTCACCGTCCGGCCAGGCGCGGTCGCGCGCACCAGCAGGGTGGGATCAGCGACGCAGTCCGCGCAGCGCGACCGCCGTGTCCAGGGCGGCCAGCGCGGCCTCGGCGCCCTTGTCCTCGACGCTTCCCGGAAGTCCGGCGCGGTCACGCGCCTGTTCCAGGGTGTCACACGTGAGCACACCGTTGCCCACGGGGGTGGACTCGCGCAGGGCCACCTCGGTCAGACCGTGGGTGACCGACTGGCACACGTAGTCGAAGTGCGGGGTTCCGCCACGGATGACCGCTCCCAGGGCGATCACCGCGTCGTGCCTGCGGGCCAGCTCCTGGGCCACCACCGGGATCTCCACCGCCCCGGCGACCCTCACCACGACGGGCTCGGAGGCCCCCGAGGCCTTCACCACGGCGAGCGCGTTGGCGAGCATCGGCTCGACGATCGCCTCGTTCCAGCGGGTGACGACGAGGCCCACCGAGAGCCCCGAGGCGTCGATCTGGTGTTCGTCCGGACGTCCTGTGCCGCTCATGACCGGCCCTTCCTGGGATGTGATGGTGGTGTCGGGGGTGGTGGTCCTACTGGGCGACGCGGGCCAGGTCGTGACCCATCCGGTCGCGCTTGGTCAGCAGGTAGGAGAGGTTGTCGTCGGTGACGAAGGTCGGCATGGCCACCCGCTCGTTCACCCGCACCCCGTGGTGCTCCAGCCCCTCGGCCTTGGCGGGGTTGTTGGACAGCAGCCGCACCGAGGCCACCCCGAGGTCGGTGAGGATGCGCGCCCCGGCGCCGAACTCGCGCGCGTCGGCGGGCAGCCCCAGACGCAGGTTCGCGTCGACGGTGTCCGCGCCCTCGTCCTGGAGGCTGTAGGCGCGCAGCTTGTGCAGCAGACCGATCCCCCGGCCCTCGTGGCCGCCCATGTACACGATGACCCCGCGCCCCTCCTCCGCGACGGCCGCCATGGCGGCGTCCAGCTGGGCGCCGCAGTCGCAGCGGTGGGAGCCGAAGGCGTCGCCGGTCAGGCACTCCGAGTGCAGGCGGGCCAGGACGTCGTCGCCGTCGGACAGGTCACCGAGGACCAGGGCGACGTGCTCGGCGCCGTCGGCGGTGCCCTTGAAGCCGACCGCGCGCCACTCGCCGTACTGGTTGGGCATGCGGGTCTCCACCATGCGCGTGACCAGTGCGGGGTTGGCCTCCTCCTCGGTGAGGGCCTCACCGAGGGAGGCGCGGTGGGCGGCCAGCTGCTCGACGGACACCAGCTTCAGGCCGTGCTCGTCCGCGAACTCGCGCAGCCGGGGCAGGCGGGCCATGGTGCCGTCGTCGTTGACCACCTCCGCGAGCACGCCGGCGGGGCGCAGACCGGCCAGGCGGGCGAAGTCCACGGAGGCCTCGGTGTGGCCGCGGCGGGCCAGGACACCGCCCGGGCGGGCGCGCAGCGGCAGGATGTGGCCGGGGCGCACGAAGTCCACGGGGCGGCTGTCGTCGGAGGCCAGCAGGCGGATGGTGCGGGCGCGGTCGGCGGCGGAGATGCCGGTGCTGACTCCCTCGCGGGCGTCCACCGTCACCGTGTAGGCGGTGCGCAGGCTCTCCTCGTTGCGCGCGGTCATCAGCGGCAGGTCGAGGCGGTCCAGGTCCTCACCCTCCATGGGGACGCACACCACTCCGGAGGTGTAGCGGATCATGAAGGCCAGCAGCTCGGGGGTGGCGAGCTCGGCGGCGAAGATGATGTCGCCCTCGTTCTCACGGTCCTCGTCGTCCACCACCACGATGGCCCTGCCCTGGGCGAACTCCGCGATGGCGTCCTCGATGCGGTCGAGGACGACGGCCGGGGTGGTGTCGGCGGCCGGGGTGGTGTCGGTGACGGTCATGCCCGCTCCTGAAGGTGCGTCGTGGGTGGGTCTGGTGGGTGGTGGGTGCCTGGTCCTAGGCGCGGGTGCCGTCCTGCGCTCGGGCCCGGGAGACGGCCGTGATGCGCTCCACGTACTTGGCGATGACGTCCACCTCGACGTTCACGGTGGCGCCGACCGCGAGGCCGCCCAGGGTGGTGGCCTCCAGGGTGGCCGGAATGAGGCTGACCTCGAAGAACTCGTCCTCGGCGCCGGGAGCGCTCACAGCCGACACGGTGAGGCTGGTGCCGTCCACGGTGATGGACCCCTTCTCGACCACGTACGGGGAGAGCTGCGGGGAGAGGCCGAACCTCAGGACGTCCCAGTTGTCACCGGGGTTCCGGGAGAGGAGGGTGGCGGTGCCGTCGACGTGGCCCTGCACGATGTGGCCGCCCAGACGGCCGTCGCTGCGGGCGGCGCGTTCGAGGTTCACGGGGGCGCCGGGGGTGAGGGCGCCGAGGGAGGAGCGGTCCAGGGACTCCTTCATCACGTCGGCGGTGAAGGTGCCCTCGCCGCGCGCGACGACGGTCAGGCACACGCCGTTGACCGCGATGGAGTCACCGAGACCGGCGTCGGAGCTGACCAGGGGGCCGTCCACGGTGAGCAGGACCGCCTCACCGTTGGTCCCAGCGGGTTCGATGGAGACGACCTTGCCGAGTTCCTCGACGATTCCGGTGAACACGCCCTACATCCCTTCGCCTGGTACGGCTCCGGGGAAAAGGGTGTGGAAAACGGGTCCACGACAGGAGCGGAGCACGGAGCCGTCACCAAGGGATCGGCACGGCTCGGACCCGCCCCAACGCGCACTGCCTCCCATCCGGACTTTCACCGTCGGTACCGGAATTCCACCGGTTCAACCGGTCGATGGAATCGACCGGGTCGCGGACTGTCACCGCCGGTTCGGACTTTCACCGACCCCGGAGCACGCGTCTGACTGTTGTCTGACGACCCGATCCTAACCCCTCCCCCACACGGCGCATAGCCCGTGTGACGGGGTTCATTGCTCGGCGGGGTCCGTCGACCGGTCCGGGCGGGCGGCCAGACCCGCGCGCACGAACATCTCCGGCGCCCCGAAGGACGCCCAGAAGGCCACTGCGGCGTAGACCACGTACGACACCAGGGCCGACGGCAGCCCGGCCAGGTCCCGGAAGAGGACCCGCTCCACCGCGAGGACGAGCAGGACCACGGAGATCCCGAGGGCGAACCGCGCCGCGCGCGCCGTGGGCGTGCCCGCCGCGCTGTACCAGCCGCGCCGGTGCAGCAGGGTGAAGCCCAGGACCCCGCCGAGCAGCGCTCCGCAGGTGGTGTAGAGCCCGGCCAGGGTGTGGGCGGCGGGATCGGAGGGGGTCGCGCCGATCCACTCGGCGGTGGGGACCACCCAGTCCCCGCGCACACCGAACTGCCAGGCGGTCGCCACCGCGCACGGCACCAGCGAGACCATCAGCAGCCACGACACCCAGCGCAGCGTGTCCAGGGAGCGCCACCAGGCCAGGACACGCTCCTCGTAGCGCAGCACCAGCCACAGCACGGCACCGCCCACGGCCAGACCGACCACGACGTCGCTGAAGTAGTGCGCGCCCAGATAGACACGGGAGAAGGCCACCAGGGCGATCACCGCGACCGCCGCCCACACCAGGCTCCTGCGGCCGGATCTGGCCGCGAGATAGCCGTAGGTCACCACGGCGGCCTGGCTGTGACCCGAGGGCATCCCGAAGCTGCTGTGCTGGGAGTATCCGGTGACCCGCGGATCGAACCAGTAGGGCCGGGAGCCGTAGAGCACCGACTTGAGCAGGTTGTTGACCACCGCCGAGGCGATGACCGCCACGAAGAGCCGGGCGCCCAGGCTCGCGTGGAAACACCAGAAAACGGTCACCAGCAGGACGATGATGACGCCCTGGGAGCCCAGGAAGGTGACGGCCTCCAAGGGAGGGGCGAGCCACCCGGCCAGGCCCTGCAACCAGCGGATCGCCTCGCTCTCCGCCTCCCAGAGGGCGTCCATGGCCAGGTGCTCGGGGGTCCAAGCGTTCACGCGTACTCCACGGGTCCGCGCCTGGCAACGCGCTCACGCCGCGCCGCTCCCCCGAGGGGAAGACGGAGCCGCGACCAAGCGAAATCGACGACTACAGCGGGCAGCATAGGGCGGACCGTCCCACGGTGGCCAGGCCCCCCCGGCCCGGCGCGCCGCGATCGTTACCGGGGGGTCAGGCGAGCGGGCTGGCCTTGCGGGCCTGGGCGCGCAGGGACTCGATGGCGCCGTCCGGGTCCTGGGCGCCGTAGACGGCGGATCCGGCCACGAACACGTCCGCCCCGGCCTCGGCGGCACGCTCGATGGTCTCGTCGCTCACGCCGCCGTCGACCTGGAGCCAGACCGCCGCGTCGCGGTTGTCGAGGAGTTCCCGGGCCCGTCGGATCTTGGGCAGCACCAGGTCCAGGAACCGCTGGCCGCCGAACCCCGGCTCGACGGTCATGAGCAGGAGCATGTCCATCTCACCGATGAGGTCCTCGTAGGGGTCGACCGGCTCGGCGGGGTTGAGGGCCAGCCCGGCGCGGGCGCCGTGCCTGCGGATCTCGCGCAGGGTCCGCACGGGGGCGTTGGCGGCCCTGGCGTGGATGGTGACGCTCCCGGCACCCGCCTCCGCGTAGGCGGGGGCCCAGCGGTCGGGGTCCTCGATCATCAGATGGCAGTCCAGCGGGGTGGTGGTCGCCTTGAGCAGGGAGTCCACGATGGGCAGGCCCAGCGTGAGGTTGGGGACGAAGTGCCCGTCCATGACGTCGACGTGCAGCCAGTCCGCGTTGGGGACGCGGGCGGCCTCGTCGGCGAGGCGCGCGAAGTCGGCGCTGAGGATGCTGGGAGAGATCTGAATTGCCACGTCAGCAGTGTATCCGGGCGGGTTCGGGGCAGGTGTGCCTCGGGGGTACCACGGACCGAGGGGGAGACATGCTGGACGAGGACGGGCTACGGGACTTCCTGGAGGCCTACAGCCGGGAGCTGGTCGGGGGCGATCTGGACGGGATCGCGGCGCGGTACGGATACCCGGCCTATGTCGCGGGGGACCTCGAGAGCATCGCGGTGGCCGCGCCCGCGGACGTGCGGGAGGCCTTCGCGGGGGCGGCCGGGAGCTACCGCGAGCAGGGGATGGTGGACGCGGTCCCCGAGATCCGGCGGATCGAGGAGCTCACCGCGAGGCTGGTGTGGGCGGACGTGCGCTGGTCCTATCGGGACGCGCGCGGCGAGGAGGTCCGGGGTGAGTCGTACCGGTACCTGCTGCGGGAGGCGGGGAACTCCTGCATGATCTGCGTGGTGGTCGCGACGGGCGTCGCGTGACCGACACCTTTACGACGTAGATTCCGACATGTCCGACACACGCCCCCCCCGGGTGAGAGTCCCGGGGGCGCGTGTCGGTCCGCTACTCCGGCTTGCGGCGCAGGAGGGCGAGGAACATGGCGTCCGTGCCGTGGACGTGCGGCCAGAACTGGACGTACTTCCCCTCCGGGCCGGCGGCGAGGTCGGGGACCTCGTCGAGATAGTCCGGGGCGCGCAGGAGTTCGAGGTCCTCGCGCTCGGCCAGCACCCTCCGGACGATCACGTCGGTCTCGTCCAGGTGCGGTGAGCAGGTCACGTAGGCGACGACGCCGCCGGGGCGCGCGGACTCGACCGCCCGGGTGAGCAGTTCGTGCTGGAGCGGGGCGAGCTGGGTGACGTTCTCCGGGCCCCGGCGCCAGCGGGACTCGGGGCGGCGGCGCAGAGCGCCCAGGCCGGTGCACGGCACGTCCGCCAGGACGCGGTCGAAGGAGCCCGGCTTCCAGGCCGGGCGGGTGCCGTCGGCGACGACGGCCCGGCCCGCGTCGCGGGGGGCGCGGCGCACCGCGCTCGCGACCAGGCCCGCGCGGGCGGGCTGGAGCTCCGAGGCGACCAGGCGGGCCTCGCCCTGACCCGCGATGCTGGCCAGCAGACCGGCCTTGCCGCCGGGGCCCGCGCACATGTCCAGCCACAGGGCGTCGCGGCCCCCGGCGTCCACCCGGGTCAGCGCGAGGGCGACGAGCTGGCTGGCCTCGTCCTGGACGGCGGCACGGTTCTGCCGGACCTCGCGGATCAGCCCCGGGTCCCCCTCGGGCAGGTAGGCGGCGAAGGGCGAGTAGCGGCCCGGCAGCGCCCCGGACTCCTCCAGGTCCGCGACCTTGGCCCGGCCGGGCTTGGCCACGAGGGTGACCCTCGGGCGGTCGTTGTGCGCCACCAGCAGCCTCTCGGTCTGCTCCAGGCCGTCCTTGGCCCGCTCCCCCAGGGCACGGGCCAGCTCCTTGACCACCCAGCGCGGGTGGCTGCGCACGACGGACAGGTAGCCGCTGGGGTCGCGCTCGCGGTCGGGGGCGACGATCGCGATCCACGCGTCCAGGTCGCGCGCGCTCACCTTGCGCAGGATCGCGTTGACGAACTTGCCCCGGTGCTGGCCCACCACGCGGCGGGCCAGGTCCACGGTCTCGCTGACGGCGGCGTGCGGCGGGATGTTCGTGGACAGCAGCTGGTGGGAGCCGAGCCGCAGCAGGGGCAGCACCTCGGCGTCCACCGAGGCCAGTGAACGGTCGACGCAGGTCTCCAGGATCGCGTCGTAGGTGCCCTGGTGGCGCAGGGTCCCGTAGGTGAGCTCGGTGGCCAGCGCCGCGTCGCGGCCGTGGATGCCGCGCTCGCCGAGCAGGGCGGGCAGGAGCAGGTTCGCGTAGGCGTCCCGCTGCTCCACCGCGCGCAGCACGTCGTAGGCGACCCGCCGGGCGGGGTCCCGGGGCTGGGGCGGAGCGGTCCGGTGGCCACCGCCCTGCCTGGGTTTTCCACCCTTGCGGGGGCGCTGGTTCCGGGACCGGGACTGCTCGCTCAACGTGTGCTCTGCCTCAACAAGCCGGGGACGGGTGCCGACGCACGCTCACGCACGCCAGATCCGAGAGTACGGCAGCTCAGCGGCCGAGTCGGTCGTCCTCGGTGGGACGCACCCCACGGGCCCAGTCCACGGCGGCCATCTCCTTCTTGCCCTGCGGCCGCACCAGGCCCAGCTCCACGGGGTGGGTGCTGGTGCCGACGATGACGCGCCTCTTGTCCGCGTGCAGCTGGCCGGGGTCGAGGTCGGGCCGGTCGGCGTCGGTGACGGGCCGCACCGCGCCGAGCTTGAGGCGCGTGCCCCGGAAGGTGGTCCAGGCGCCGGGCGCGGGCGTGCAGGCGCGGGCGACGCGGTCCACCCGCTGGGCGGGCGCGGTGAAGTCGAGTTCGGCGTCCAGGGTGGTGAGCTTGCCCGCGTAGGACACGTCGGCGTCCGGTTGCGGGACCGGGACGAGCTCTCCGGAGGCGATGCCGTCGATGGTGCGGAGCAGGAGCCCCGCGCCGGACTCCGCCAGGCGGCCGAGGAGTTCGCCGCTGGTGTCGGTGGGGCGGACCGTCTCCGCGAGGGTGCCGTAGACCGGCCCGGCGTCGAGCTCCTTGACGATCTGGAAGGTGGAGGCCCCGGTGACGTCGTCGCCGTGCAGGAGGGCGTGCTGGACCGGGGCGGCACCCCGCCACGCGGGCAGCAGCGAGAAGTGCAGGTTCACCCAGCCGTGCTTGGGGACGTCCAGCGCGGACTGCGGCAGCAGGGCGCCGTAGGCCACCACCGGGCAGCAGTCGGGGGCGATCTCCGCCAGGCGGGCCAGGAACTCGGGGTCCCCGGCCTTCGCGGGCTTGAGGACCTCGATGCCCTCGCTCTCGGCGAGTTCCGCGACGGGGCTGGCCGAGAGGCTCCGACCACGGCCGGAGCGCGCGTCGGGCCGGGTGACCACCGCCGCGACCTCGTGCCCGGAGTCGATGAGCGCCCGGAGCGAGGGCACCGCCACCTCCGGCGTTCCGGCAAAGACAAGCTTCATGTTCGGGTCCCCTCCGCTGCGCCTACGGTTCACTGTTCTACCAGTACCTGCGGGGTCGCCCGAGCGGGAAAGGCGGCGTTGTCGGTGGGTTCTGGTAAACCAAGGGTGATGACTGAGCAGCCCGACCAGCCCGACGACGGCCTCTTCGACGTGTCGGAACTGCTGGACCCCAAGGCGCTGGCCAAGGCCCGGGCCAGGGATGCGTCCCGCCCCGAACCCCGAAGGCCCGCCGCGAGCCTTCCGGTGGCGCGCGTCATCGTGGACACCCCGCTCCCCCACCTGGACCGCTACTTCGACTACCAGGTCTCCAGTGACCAGGACGCCGACGCGGTGCCCGGCTGCCGGGTGAAGGTCGTGTTCAACGGGCGCCTGTTGGCGGGGCTGCTCGCCGAGCGGGTGGAGCGGTCGGAGTTCGCCGGGCGGCTCGCCTACCTGGACTCGGTGGTCTCCTCGGAGCCGGTCCTGTCCCCGGAGATCCTGGAGCTGGCCCGGGCCGTGGCGGACCGGTACGCGGGCACCCTCAACGAGGTGGCCAAGCTGGCCGTGCCGCCGCGCAGGGTGAAGGTGGAACGGGAGCCCCCGCCCGAGGAGGAGGGTGCCCCGGTGGGCGGCGGATCGGCGACGGACCCGGGCCCCTGGCGGGACTATCCGGAGGGTCCGGCCTTCGTCGAGGCCCTGCGCGAGGGGCGTCCGGCCCGCGCGGTCTGGAACGCCCTGCCCGGCCCCGAGTGGGCCGACGCCATCGCGGTGGCGGCCGGGTCCGCGCTGGACGCCGGTCGCGGCACGGTGATCGTGGTCCCCAACAGCCGTGACGTGCAGGCCGTGGACGCCGCCCTGACCCGCGTCCTGGGCGAGGGGCGCCACGCCGCGCTCCCCGCCGACCTCGGCCCGACCCCGCGCTACCGGCGCTGGTTGTCGGTGCTGCACGGGCGGACGCGGGTGGTGGTGGGTTCGCGCCTGGCCCTGCTGGCGCCCGTGCGCGACCTGGGCCTGGTGGTGCTGTGGGACGACGGGGACGACGTGCACGTGGATCCGCACGCGCCCTATCCGCACGCCCGCACGGTCCTGGCGATGCGCGCGCACATGGCGGGTGCGGGCGCGCTCTTCGGCGGACACACCCGCACCACCGACACCCAGCTCCTGGTGGAATCCGGGTGGGCGCTCCCGTTGGTCTCCGACCGGACGACCCTGCGCGGCCGGGCACCGGTGGTCAAACCCGCCGGGGACGACCGCGAACTGGCCCGGGACGAGGCGGCGCGTTCCGCCCGGCTTCCGAGCCTGGCCCTCAAGGCGGCGCGGGAGGGGGCACGGGAGGGCCCGGTGCTGTTCCAGGTGCCGCGGCGGGGCTATCTGAACGCCCTGGCCTGTGCTGGCTGCCGCGAACCGGCCCGCTGCGGATCCTGTCACGGGCCGTTGGCCATCCGGGAGGCGCACGCGGTGCCCTCCTGCGGGTGGTGCGGGCGGGTGGCCGGTCAGTGGGCGTGCCCCGAGTGCGGAGTGACCCGCATGCGGGCGGTGGTGGTGGGTGCCCGCCGGACCGCCGAGGAGCTCGGCCGGGCCTTCCCGTCCCTGACGGTGCGCACCTCCGGCCGGGACGAGGTCCTGGCGGAGGTGCCGAACCAGCCCTCGCTGGTGGTCTCCACCCCGGGGGCGGAGCCGGTGGTCCCGGACGGGGGGTACGCGGCCGCGGTGCTCCTGGACGGCTGGGCGCTGCTCAACCGGGCGGACCTGCGCGCCTCGGAGGAGGCGCTGCGCCGCTGGTTCAACGCGGCCGCGCTCGTGCGGCCGGGGGGCACCGTGGTGGTCTCGGCCGACGCGTCCCTGCCGGTGGTGCAGTCACTGGTCCGCTGGGACCCGGGCGGTTTCGCCGAACGGGAGCTGGCCGAGCGGCGCGCGCTGGGCTTCCCTCCAGCGGTGTCGATGGCCTCGATCACCGGGGCCCCCGAGCACGTGCGCGAGCTGCTGGACCAGATCCAGCTGCCCGAGTCGGCCGAGCTGCTGGGACCGGTCCCGGTCGGGTCCGAGACCGGCGAGAACGGTGACCACGTGACCGAGCGGGCGCTGTTGCGGGTGCCACGGGGGGCGATCGGCGACCTCTCCCGGGCGTTGAAGGCGGCCGCCTCGGCGCGCAGCGCGCGGCGGGACGAACACCTGGTGCAGGTCCGGGTGGACCCCCCGCACGTGCTCTAGGCGACCGGTTCCGACCACGGACCGGCGCTCTCCCCGAAGCGGGCCCGGTACAGGTCGCGCAGGAGGGCGACCTCGGCGCCGTGGTGGATGAACTCGCGGTTCAGGTGCAGGATGAGCACGACCAGCGGGAAGTCCGCCCACTGGGGCGCCTCGGCGCCGCCCACCGGTTCGGCCAGGTCGTCGTCGTCGAGTTCCTGGACGTGCTCGGACCAGGTGAGGTAGGCCCTGCGCAGGCGCTGTCTGGCCTCGGCCGCACTGGAGGGCCAGTCGATGTTGTCGCGGCTGGCGGTGCGGTCCCCGAAGTGCCAGTTGATCCTGGCCTCCAGGACGTCCACCACGATGTGTCCCAGGCGCCAGGCGATGGTGGTGACCGGCGGCGGGACGGGCTCCGGGTAGGCACCGTCCGGGGCGTGGCGGCCGTCGGGCAGCTGGCGCACCGTCCAGCAGCCGGGGACGGGCTCCCAGTAGAACTCGGCGTCCGTCAGCCCCTCCAGCCTGGGCCACAGCGAGAAGTCCCAGTAGAACCTCATCTGGGCCTGGATCTCACCGTTCCAGTTCAGCGCCATCACGTCGCTCCCCTTCCTCGCCCGGGCGCGCGGCCCAGTCCGCCCAGGGTTCCACACCCCGGGGCGGACACGTCCTCGTCCGGGTAGGGCCACCAGGTCAGGTCGGCGACCCCCGGTTCGACGGGGAGGAAGGGGGCGAAGGCCCGTTCCGCCGTGGGGCGGGGAGCCGTGGACGTGAGGGCGACGTATCCGCCGCCGCGCATCATGCGGTGCAGGGTGTCGAGACCGGCGGGCGGGTCCTGTTCGGTGCCGGGGCGGGTCATCAGGACGGCGACGGGCTCGTCGAAGTCGACGAGCCCGCTGGTGTGGAGGCGTCGGAGCACGGAGTCCGTACCGGTGCCGCCGGAGCCGTCCCCGGCCAGGACGGTCGCGTTGGAGGCGGGTGCGGCCAGCACCCCGGCCGTCCCGGTCGGGGCCAGGTGCACCAGTGTGGCGTCGGCGCTGGCCCGGCGTACGCGCTCGGCGGTGCCGGGCACCGGGCAGCCCCAGTCCACGAACTGGCGTATCCCGGCGTCCGCGCAGAGGTAGTCGACGACGCGGCCGAGGAAGGCCTGGTGCAGGCGGACCCGCTCGGCGTCGGCCGGGTCCGGCGGTCGGGTGCGCGGGCCGAGGCTGACCACCGGTGAGGGCTGCTCGGGGACGCGCGGGGGCTCGGTGGGTCGGAACACGGCCGTGAGGGGACCTGTCTTGGGTCCTCGTACGTCCGTCACGATCACGCTCCCCCAGCCGGTTCGCTCGCGGGAGGCGGGACGTCGCGTCGGTACGGACCGGTCGGGTCCGGCGACGGCGCGCCCCGCCGTCAGGGCCCGATAGTACCGCCTGGGAACGTGATCCCCAGCACACCCCCGCGTGAAATGTGACCCAGTGCGTCGAATGGGGGGTCATGCGTAGTGAAGTTCCATGAGTCCGAGGTCCCGAACACACAGATTCCAGACATTCCGGGCGGCATCCGACGCTTCAGAGGACGTTGCGGGGGTCCGGAACCGGGGCGAGGCGGCCGTCGCAGTCGGCGTACTCCCAGCGCGGGCCGTGGGCCACGAGGTCGGTGACCGCGCCGACCAGCCGGTCCACGTGCTCCTCGGTGGTCCCCACGCCCAGGCTCGCCCGCACGGCCTGCTCGTGCCCCTCGGGCAGCAGGTGGGTGGTGAGCGGGTGGGCGCAGAACAGGCCGTCGCGCACCCCGATCCCGTACTCGGCGGAGAGCGCGGCGGCGAGGAGGTCGGCGGGCAGGCCGTCGACCACGAACGACACGATCCCGACCCGGGCGTGTTCGGCGTCCCACAGGGACAGTTCGCGCACGCCCTCGATCTCGCCCAGCCCGGAGCGCAGGCGCTCCAGCAGAGCGGCCTCACGGATGTGCTGGAGGGAGAGCGTCTCGGTGGTGAAGGTGTCGCAGGCCGCCGCCAGCGCCACGGCTCCCAGCACGTTCGGGCTGCCCGCCTCGTGGCGCGCGGGCAGGTCGTTCCACTGGACGTCGTGTTCGGTCACCCGGCGGGTCGCGCCCCCTCCCGCCAGGTAGGGGGCGGCGTCGCTGAGCCAGTCGGCACGGCCCGCCAGCACTCCGGAACCGAAGGGGGCGTAGAGCTTGTGCCCGGACAGGGCCACGTAGTCGGCGCCGGTGCCGGTGAGACTGAACGGCAGGTGCGGCACGTACTGGGCCGCGTCCACCACCACACGGGCCCCCTCAGCGTGGGCGGCCTCGACCAGTTCCTCGACCGGCCAGATCTCGCCGGTGACGTTGGAGGCGGCGGTGACGCACAGCAGGCGGGGACCCTCGGGCGCCCGCGCGAGCGCGGCGCGGGCCGAGGCGACGGCTTCCTCGGGCGACGCGGGCAGGGGAAGGCGGATCACCTGTCCGGCGCGTGCGGCCGGGTGCTCCCACGGAAGGAGGCTCGCGTGGTGCTCGGACTCGAAGACCACCACGGTGCAGCCCTCGGGCACGGCGCGGGCCAGCAGGTTGACGGCGTCGGTGGTGCCGCGCACGAACACGACCGCGTCGGCGGAACCGTGGGCGTCGGCCTCGGTGCGCACGCCCAGGAACCGGGAGACGCTGCGGCGGGCGCGCTCGTAGGCGTCGGTGCTGACCTGCGAGTGGTGCCCGGCGCCCCGGTGGACGCTGGCGTAGTACGGGAGAGCGGCGGAGAGCGCGTCCGCGACGCTGGTCAGGCAGGGGGCGCTGGCCGCGTAGTCGAAGTTGGCGTAGTCGACGTACTCACCGTCGACCAGGGGGACCCCGCCCTCGGCGGTGACGATCGCGCACTCGGTGCGGGCCTCGGCCTCTCGGGCCGCGTCCCGGGCGGCGGAACGGCTGGAGCGCGTGGAGTCGAACGGGATGACGGTGGTCATGGGGCACCTCTTCTGCGGGTCGTGGGACCCACGGGGTACGCCGATGACGGCTGCGCCTCAGGGGTCCGCGCTTGTCTGACACGGTCGTGTCGGGACCTGGTCCTCACCCGGGGCACCCCACCGCGGAAGGAGGGTTGCCGACCAGCTAGCCGGGGCTTGTCGCTGGTACTCGTGACCTGAGCGGAAATGTAACACAGGGTTCCCGGAGCGCGCATCCGTGCGCGCGTGTGCCCTGGACCACCCCCCGCCTTGACACCGACCGTCCCGGCTGGGCCATACTGATCGAGAACTGCCCTCACGTCGCGGGTGTCCGGTTTCCCCCGGCCGCCCTTCAGACGCGAGACTCCAGTCAGTTGGAGTTTTCGCGTGCCCGCAGACAAGAGGTGCTTTTCCGTTGTACGGCGACGACCGTGTTCAGCAGCTTCTCCGCGACCCCAGGGTCGTGCTCATCTCCGGCTACGCCCGTCTTCCCGACTCGGTGGCGAGCCATTCCCAGTACCAGCGGCTCGGTGTCGTGCTCGCGGTGGACTCCGCGGACGGCCGGATCGTGGCCGCGGACACCACCCTCCTGACCGACCTGGCCAAGGACTTCTTCCGTGCCCTGGTCGAGGGCGCCTCGGTGACCGAGGACATCGCGGAGATCGTCCAGCGGGTCCAGACGCGCTACGCGGGCCAGTCCGGCGCCGCGCTCACCACCGCGCTGCGCCGCTGCCTGGAGACCTACTACCAGCTGCGGGACGGCGACCAGCTGCCCGGCGGCCCCGTGGATCCCGAGTGCCCGTCCGACGGCAAGGAGTGACCCCCCATGCGTGAGACCCATCCTCAGCCCGACCCCGGTCCCGGTCAGGGAGCACCGCTCCCCCTGGCCGGGGTGCGGATCGCCGACCTGTCCCGGGTGCTCGCGGGCCCCTACGCGACCATGCTGCTCGCGGACATGGGCGCCGAGGTGGTGAAGGTGGAGCAGCCCGGCCGGGGCGACGACACCCGCTCCTGGGGCCCGCCCTACGCGGAGCCCACGGAGGAGCACCGGGCGGACCACTCCCCCGGCGAGGCCGCGTACTTCCTGTCCGTGAACCGGAACAAGCGCAGCCTGGCCGTCGACCTGAAGGACCCGGAGGGGCTGGCCGCCGTCCAGGAGCTGTGCGCCACCTCGGACGTGGTGATCCAGAACTTCCGGCCCGGGGTGATCGACCGGCTCGGGTTGGGATACGAGCAGGTCAGCGCGCGCAATCCGGCCGTCGTGTACTGCTCCGTGAGCGGTTTCGGCCCCGAACACGAACCCGCCACCCGTCCGGGGTTCGACATCGTCGTGCAGGCCGAGAGCGGGCTGATGGCCGCCACCGGTCCCGTCGACGGTCCGGCGAGCAAGGTGGGTGTGGCGCTCACCGACGTCCTGACCGGCCTGAACGCGGCCGTGGGCATCCTCGGTGCGCTCATGCGGGCCCGGGTGACCGGGCGCGGCGAGGACATCAGCGTCTCCCTGGTCAACTCCACCCTGTCCAGCCTGGTCAACCTCGCGCAGCAGGCGCTGGTCACCGGGGCCGAGCCGGCGCGCGTGGGCAACGCCCACACGACCATCGTGCCGTACCAGGTGTTCCCCACGAAGGACGCCGAGGTGGTGATCGCGGCCGGGAACGACGCCCTCTACCAGCGCCTGTGCTCCGCGATCGACCGCCCCGATCTGGGCACGGACCCCCGGTACGCCACCAACCCGGAACGGGTCGCGCACCGGGGGGAACTGGTCGCGGAGCTGTCCGCGACGCTGCGGGAGCGGCCCGCCGAACACTGGATGCGGGTCCTGGTCGAGGCCGGGGTCCCCGCCGGTCGGGTACGCGGGGTGCTGGACGCCCTGCGCACCGCGGACGCCAACGGCGACGACGTCCTGCGCACCGTGGAGCACCCCACCGCCGGACCGTTGGAGCAGGTCCGTGCGGGCTTCCGCATGAAGCACACCCCCGTACCGATGACCGCTCCCCCGCTGCTCGGGCAGCACTCGGCTCAGGTCCTGAGCGAACTCGGCCTCACCCAGGAGCGGATCGCTGCGCTCCTGACCAGTGGCGCCGTCCAGCAGACCGACGTCGGCTGAGCCGTTCCCGCCCCGGCACCGACCCCACACACACAAGCACGACGAAGGGACACCCATCATGAGCGACTCCCATCGCAGGGCCGCCGCACCCGACCCCCTCGACTTCCTGGCGGTGGACGCCGAGCTCTCCGACACCGAGCGCGACATCCGTGACGCCGTCCGCGAGTTCTCCACCCGTGAGCTCCTGCCCCACGTGGCCGACTGGTTCGAGGCCGGAACCCTCCCCGACCCGCGCGGCCTGGCCAAGGCCTTCGGCGACCTGGGCGTGCTCGGCATGCACCTGGAGGGGTACGGCTGCGGCGGCTCCAGCGCCGTCGCGTACGGCCTGGCCTGCCGCGAGCTGGAGGCGGTGGACTCGGGGCTGCGCAGCTTCGTGTCCGTGCAGGGCTCGCTGGCCATGGCCGCGATCCACAAGCTCGGCTCGGAGGAGCAGAAGAACGAGTGGTTGCCCCGGATGGCCGCCGGTGACGCGATCGGCTGCTTCGGGCTGACCGAGCCCGACTCCGGCTCCGACCCGGGCTCCATGCGCACGCGCGCCCGCCGCGACGGCGCGGACTGGGTCCTCAACGGCACCAAGATGTGGATCACCAACGGATCGGTCGCCGACGTCGCCGTGGTGTGGGCCGCGACCGACGACGGGATCCGCGGTTTCGTGGTGCCCACGGACACCCCCGGGTTCTCCGCCAACGTGATCCACAAGAAGTTGTCGCTGCGCGCGTCGATCACCTCCGAGCTGGTCCTGGAGGACGTGCGGCTGCCCGCCGACGCCGTCATGCCCGCGTCGAAGGGGCTCGGTTCCCCGCTGTCCTGCCTGAACGAGGCCCGGTACGGGATCGTGTGGGGTGTGGCCGGGGCCGCCCGCGCCTGCTACGAGGCCTCCCTGGACTACGCGAAGACGCGTGAGCAGTTCGGCAGGCCCATCGGCGGGTTCCAGCTCACCCAGCGCAAGCTCGCCGACATGGTCGTGGACGTCAACCACGCCTCGATGACGGCGCTGCGGATCGGCCGTCTCAAGGACGAGGGGAACTGCCACCACAACCACGTGAGCTTCGGCAAGTTCGCGAACGTGGCGGCGGCCCAGCGGGTGGCCCGGACGGCGCGCGGCATCCACGGCGCCAACGGGATCACCCTGGAGTACCCGGTGATGCGGCACATGGTGAACCTGGAGACCGTGGCCACGTACGAGGGCACGGAGGAGATCCACGCGCTCAGCATCGGCCAGTCCGTGACCGGCGTCTCCGCGTTCCGCTAGACCGGGGGCGTGCCCACGGGTGCCATCGGTGGCCGGAAACCATCACAATGGGAGCATCCGATCGAGGGAGTTGCCGAAGATGGTGAACGAACCGACGAAGCGGTTCGAGATGACGAAACTGCGGCGGACCGCCAACGCCTTCGTCAGCGGCTTCGTCAAGTACGGGGCCTGCCCGCCGGAGCTGCACCTGCTCACCACGCGTGGGCGCACCTCCGGTTTCCTGCGCACCATCCCGCTCAGTGTCCTGGACAGTGAGAGCGGCCGGTACCTGGTCTCCCCGTACGGGGAGGTCGACTGGGTGCGCAACATCCGCAAGGACGGATTCGCCACCCTCCGTCAGGGCGGCTGGATCGAGCTGGTGAGCGTGCGGGAGCTGGGCCCGGCCGAGGCGGCTCCGGTACTCAAGGAGTACCTGGACAACCCCCGGTCCGCGGTCGTGGGCCCGTACTTCGACGCCCCGCCGGAGGCACCGGAGCAGGCGTTCGAGGCCGAGGCCGACCGGCACCCGGTCTTCCAGATCGTGCGGTCCACGACGATCCGTCTGTAGTACCGCGAACGGAGCCCCGGTCACCCAGGTGACCGGGGCTCCGCCGTGGGGTGTCGACCGCGCGGTGTGTCAGCGCGCGGGGCGCAGCAGCACCGTGCCCCGGTCGAGCGGCGTGTAGCCCACCGTCGCGTACGTCATGGCCGGGGTCGGGTAGGCCTCGTTCGGTGTGGTGTTGATGTACACCCGGTCCCCGCCGCGCCGCGCGGTCAGGGCGCACGCCGTGAGGGCGAGCGCGACGGCCAGGCCACGGCGCCGGTGCGCGGGGACCACACCGAGGGGTTCGATCTCCGAGCAGCGGTTCAGCGCGTCCCACCACACGACGCAGCAGGCGGCCAGCGATCCGTCGGGGGCCTCCACCACCAGGTCGAGTTCGCGGTCGTACAGCAGCGCGGCGCGGGTGTTGTCGTACCGTTCCCGGCTGAAGCGGCTGGTGAGGTCCGGGTTCACCGTGCCCGCGCGTTCGGGCCAGGGCAGGTCGAAGGGCCGCCAGGCGGTGCGGTGGCACTCCACGCGAGCCTCCCGCTCGTCCTCGCGGACGGGGCGGATCCGGTAGCCCTCGGGGAGGCGGATCTCCTCCTCGGTGGCGGCGCGGCTCATCCACTCACCGAAGGTGTTGTTCTCGCCGAGGGCGAACCCCGCCTTCTCCGCGAGGTCCCGGAGCGCGTCGTCACCGTCGAAGACGAGCAGCTCCACGGCGGCGTCACCGGTCCGGGCCAGGGCCCGGTCCAGGAGCGCGGACCCGGCGTCGGGGTCCTCGGTCGCGCCCGTGAGCGTGAGGGTGGCGAGGGAGTGCAGGACGTTGGGTCCCTCGATCACCGCCCAGCCCACGATCCCGCCGTCGCGCTCGGCCACGGTCGTGTTCTCGGCGGTGAACTCCTCGGTGGCCAGCTGCCACCCGAGCCCGCCCGGGTGCGGTGCCCGCGGCCACAGTCGTTGGGCCAGGGCCTCCAGGGCACGCCCGTCCTCGGGGCGGAACGGACGGATGTCGAGCATGGGGGGCTGCCTTCCCTCGAAGTGGTCCTGGGCACGCTAGCGCCGGGGACCGCCCCCGCTCCACTGGTTTTCCGCGCCCGAGCCGCGCCCCGAGGGACGGCCCGGGTCAGTTGCGGACGCGGAAGACGTCGTACACGCCGTCCACCCCGCGGACGGCGCGCAACACGCTGCCCAGGTGGGTGGGGTCGGCCATCTCGAAGGTGAACCTGCTCTGCGCCACCCGGTCCCGGCTGGTCTGCACCGTGGCGGACAGGATGTTGACGTGCTGGTCGGAGAGCACCCTCGTGATGTCGGACAGCAGACGCGAGCGGTCCAGGGCCTCCACGTGCAGCGCCACCAGGAACATCGAGTCCTCGGTGGGGCGCCACTCGACGTCCACCATGCGCTCGCGGTCCAGGCTCGCGGCGTTGACGCAGTCCGCGCGGTGCACGGAGACCCCGTTGCCCCGGGTCACGAAGCCGACGATCTCGTCTCCGGGCACGGGCGTACAACACTTGGACAGGCGCGCCCACACGTCGGCGTCGCCCCCGGCCACGACCACGCCCGGGTTCCCCGCGCGCTGGCGGCTGGTGGCCACCTTGGTCGGCAGGGAGGACTCCGCGAGGTCCTCGGCGTGGCTGTCCAGCCCGCCCATGGAGTCCACCAGCTTGCCGACCACGCTCTGCGCGCTGACCTGGCGTTCGCCCACGGCCGCGTACAGGGAGTCGACGTCCGGATAGCGCAGGTCACGGGCGAGGGCGATGATGGCCTCCCCGTTGAACAGGCGCTTGACCGGCAGCTCCTGCTTGCGCATGTACTTGGCGATCTCGTCCTTGCCCTGCTCGATCGCGGCCTCGCGGCGCTCCTTGGTGAACCAGTGCCGGATCTTGTTGCGGGCGCGGGCGCTCTTGACGAAGTTGAGCCAGTCGCGGCTGGGCCCGGCGTCGGGGTCCTTGGAGGTGAGGATCTCCACGGTCTCGCCGTTGTGCAGCTCGTTCTCCAGCGGTACGAGGCGTCCGTTGATCCGGGCGCCCACGGTGCGGTGGCCCACCTCGGTGTGCACGGCGTAGGAGAAGTCGACCGCCGTGGCGCCCTGGGGCAGGGAGATGACGTCGCCGCCCGGGGTGAAGACGAACACCTCCTGCACGGACAGGTCGAAGCGCAGCGACTCCAGGAACTCGCCCGGGTCCTTGGTCTCCTGCTGCCAGTCGATGAGCTGGCGCAGCCACTGCATGTCGGTGGTGCCCTTGGGCTTGGCCTCGGCGCCGGAGGAGTTGCGGTCCTCCTTGTACTTCCAGTGCGCGGCGATGCCGTACTCGGCGCGGCGGTGCATCGCGCGGGTGCGGATCTGGAGTTCGACCGGGTTGCCTGAGGGACCGATGACCGTCGTGTGCAGCGACTGGTACATGTTGAACTTCGGCATCGCGATGTAGTCCTTGAACCGGCCGGGGACCGGGTTCCACCGCGCGTGGATCGTGCCCAGGGCCGCGTAGCAGTCCCGGACGCTGTCCACCAGGACCCGCACCGCGATGAGGTCGTAGATCTCGTCGAAGCCCACGTTGCGGGCGATCATCTTCTGGTAGATCGAGTAGTAGTGCTTGGGCCGCCCGCGCACGGTCGCCTTGAGCTTGGACTCGCGCAGGTCGGCGGAGACCGCCTCGATGACCTCCTGGAGGTACACGTCGCGGCGGGGGGCCCGCTCGGAGACCAGACGGGCGATCTCGTCGAAGCGCTTGGGGTAGAGGGTGGCGAACGCCAGGTCCTCCAGCTCCCACTTGATGGTGTTCATACCCAGGCGGTGGGCGAGCGGAGCGAAGATCTCCAGGGTCTCGCGGGCCTTCTTCTCCCGCTTGGCGCGGGCGGGGAGGTAGCGCAGGGTACGCATGTTGTGCAGGCGGTCGCACAGCTTGATGACCAGGACCCGGATGTCGCGGGCCATCGCCACGACCATCTTGCGGACCGTCTCGGCCTGGGTGGCCTCGCCGTACTTGACCTTGTCCAGCTTGGTGACGCCGTCGACCAGCTCCGCGATCTCGTCGCCGAAGTCGGCGCGCAGCTCGTCGAGGGAGTAGTCGGTGTCCTCGACGGTGTCGTGTAGGAGGGCGGCGGCCAGGGTGGCCTCCTGCATGCCGAGCTCCGCGAGGATGGTGGCCACGGCGAGGGGGTGCGTGATGTAGGGGTCGCCGCTCTTGCGTTTCTGGTGGCGATGATGGTGGGCCGCGACCTCGTAGGCGCGTTCGATCAGCCGCACGTCCACCTTGGGATGGGTGGCGCGCACGGTCTTGATCAGTGGTTCGAGCACCGGGTTCATCGTCACTCCCCGCTGGGCCCCGAGTCGGGCGAGCCTTCGGCGTACTCGCACGGTGGAGGGTGTGGTGGCCGCCTGACCCCCCGGGGCACCCGGCCCCGAGACGTCGGAGGGCGCCGCGGCGCGCGCGGCGCCCTCCGGGCGGTCCTTCTGTGGTCTGTCGGTGCCCCGCACACGCTCCGCCCGCGTGGTGGCTTCCTCCTGGGGGGTGGCGGCCGTCGGCGTCCCGGGGGTCTGCCCGTCCGACCCCTGCTCGGACACGGCCCCGGTCGAGACCACTTCGCTTGGCATGCCTACCTCCCGCGGTTCCTCCGGGTGGAGCCGACGTCGCCGTCCGGCTCGCCTCCGGTGCACGTGCGTGTCATCAGGGCCAGTCGCTGACGCGGCCGCCGCGGTCCCCTCACCCGCCAGTCTAGTGGGGACCACTCCCCACCTGCGCGGGGAGCGGTCGGGCGCCTCGTGTCCCCGATACCGACGCGTCGGTACGCCTGGTGACACAGGTCACCAGGTACGTCACGCCGAGTGCCGGAGTACGTGAACAAGGACGCCCCGTCGGGGTATTCCCCCGTGGGGGGCGACTGTCAGGCGAGGTCGGCCTCAGACCGAGAGGAGGGTGCGCGGCTCCACGTCGGGCATCTTCTCCCGCCCCCGCAGTGCGGAGAGCTCCATCAGGACGGAGAATCCCACGACCGTACCACCCGCCTTGCGGACCAGGTCCACCGCGGCCCTGCCGGTCCCGCCGGTCGCGAGGACGTCGTCGACGACGAGCACACGGCTGCCCGGGGTGATCGCGTCGGCGTGGATCTCGACGGTCGCGGTGCCGTACTCCAGATCATAGGCCTGGTCGATGGTGTCCGAGGGCAGTTTCCCGGCTTTGCGCGCCGGAACGAAGCCCGCGCCGAGCGCCATGGCGACGGGGGCGCCGAAGATGAACCCGCGCGCCTCCAGTCCGACGACGTGGTCGATCCCGCTGTCGCGGAAGGGAGCGGCCAGCGCCCGCACCGCGACGGCGAACGCCTCCGGGTGGTTGAGCAGGGGCGTGATGTCCTTGAAGAGGATGCCCGGGTGCGGGAAGTCGGGGACGTCGCGAACGTGGGCGCTGATCAGGTCGAGGTCGGCGGCGTCCGGGACGTCCGGGGTCGCGGTGTCGTGGGACATGGGTGGCGGGGCCTTCTGTGGTGGGTCCGCTCGGGCCTCGGCGCGGGCGGAGCTGTGTGCGGCGGTGGCCGGGACAGCAGCGGTACCGGCCCCGGGTGGGGGGCCGGTACCGAAGTCTGTGGCGAGCCGGGGCGCGGCGTCGCGCCCGGCCCGGTGTTATCCCTTGGGCTTGTCGTCGTCGCCGAAGTCGGGACGGTCCTCGACCGGGGTGTCGTCGGCGGCGGGCGTGATGACCTCGCCGACACCGGCCTTGAGCATCCGGATACGGGTGCCCGGGGAGATCTCCAGCAGCACGTCCTGGTCGTGGATCTCCACGACCGTGGCGAAGATGCCCGCCTTGGTCATGACCTCGACGCCGGGGACCAGGGAGCTCTGCATCTGCGTCTCCTGCTGGCGACGCTTCTGGTTCGGGCGCCAGAACAGGAGCCAGAAGACCAGGAGGATCAGCACGAACGGGAGCATCATGCTGAAGATGCTGCCCTCCTGCTGGGCCGCGTCGGCGAGAGTGTAAATGCCCTGCACGGGGGCGTCCTTCCTGACGTTTCGTGTGGCCGACGTCTGCCGGTTCGGACACCGCGACGACCACCTTCTCGGGCCGACCGACCACGGCGGCCGGAGTCGTACCCGTTGCCTACAACGCTCGGGGGAGCCAACTCGTTCCGCCGGTGTCCGACGACACCAGTCGGGGGCGCTGCCCCGTCCTGGCTGGTTCGGCCCAGTTTACGTGGCGCCGGTCACCGGCGCCCCACCGCCCGGGGGTCGGTGCGCTAACGGTTCGGACCCGGTTCGCGCACGCGCCTCACGCCGCCCGCCCGAGGCCCGTTGTGGGGTTCCCGCCCCGGTCAGGAAGCCGGGGTGCCGTGACCGGCCCGTCCGGCGGCGTGGGCGGCGGGGTCGGCCGCGGCGCCGAAGGCGGCGTCCGGCGGCGGGGTGATCCCCATGTGCGCCCAGGCCATCGGGGTGGCCACCCGCCCGCGTGGGGTCCGGGCGAGGAAGCCGGAACGCACCAGGAAGGGCTCCGCGACCACCTCCACCGTCTCGGCCTCCTCGCCCACGGACACCGCGAGCGTGGACAGTCCCACCGGCCCGCCCCGGAAGCGGTTCATGAGCACGTCCAGGATGGCACGGTCCAGGCGGTCCAGCCCGAGCGCGTCCACCTCGTACAGCTCCAGGGCGGCCCGGGCGTTGGCCAGGGTGAGGTGGCCCCCGCCGCGGACCTCCGCGTAGTCGCGCACGCGGCGCAGCAGGCGGTTGGCGATCCGGGGCGTGCCGCGCGAGCGACCGGCGATCTCGTGGGCCGCGTCGCCGTCCAGCGGGGCACCGAGCAGCCCCGCGGAGCGGTGCAGGATCTGCTCCAGTTCGTCGGGCTCGTAGAAGTCCATGTGCGCGGTGAAGCCGAAGCGGTCGCGCAGGGGCGCGGGAAGCATGCCCGCACGGGTGGTCGCCCCCACCAGGGTGAAGGGGGCGATGTCGAGCGGGATCGCGGTGGCGCCGGGCCCCTTGCCGACCACGACGTCCACGCGGAAGTCCTCCATGGCGACGTAGAGCATCTCCTCCGCCGGGCGGGCCATACGGTGGATCTCGTCGAGGAAGAGGACCTCGCCCTCCTGGAGGGTGGAGAGCACAGCCGCCAGGTCACCGGAGCGTTCGATGGCCGGGCCCGAGGTGATGCGCAGGGGCGCGCCGAGTTCGGCGGCGATGATCATGGCCAGGGTGGTCTTGCCCAGGCCCGGGCCGCCGGACATGAGGATGTGGTCGGGGGCGCGGCCCCGGCGCTGGGCGCTGTGCAGGACCAGGGAGAGCTGTTCGCGCACCCGGTGCTGGCCGACGAACTCGTCCAGGTTCCTCGGGCGCAGCGCACCCTCGATCTGGTGTTCCTCGACGTCGGCCTCGGGCGAGACGGCGTCACGCTCGTACACGGGTGTTCTCCCTCCGGTTCCCGTTGGGGGCTAGGCGCGGCTGAGCCTGCGCAGGGCGCTGCGCAGCAGCACGGTGACGTCGTCGGTGTCCTCGGCCTCGGCGGCCACGGCGGCGGCCGCGGCCTCGGCGTCCTTGCTGGACCAGCCGAGGTTGACCAGCCCGGAGACGACCTGTCCGCGCCAGGCCCCGTGGGGTTCCATGCCGGGTCCGTCGGCGGGGGGCAGGGTGCCGTCGGTCATGACCGGGGCGTCGAGTTTGCCGCGCAGCTCCAGGACGATGCGCTGGGCGCCCTTCTTACCGATGCCGGGCACCCGGGTGAGGGCGGTGGTGTCCTCGGTGGCCACGGCCTGGCGGAGGCTGTCGGGGCTGTGCACGGCGAGCATGGCCAGGGCGATGCGGGGTCCGATGCCGGAGGCGGTCTGCACCTGCTCGAAGAGGTTCCGCTCATCGTCGTCGGCGAACCCGAAGAGGGTGAGGGAGTCCTCGCGCACGACGAGGCTGGTGGCCACGGTCCCCTCCTCCCCCACGTGGAGTCGGGAGAGGGCGGAGGGGGTGCACTGGACGCTCATGCCGACGCCGCCGACGTCGATCACGGCGCTGGCCGCGCCGCGTGCGGCCACCCGGCCGGTGAGGAACGCGATCATCTCGTGTGGGACACCGGGGGGTGCCCGTCTCCTTCCTGGGGGTGCTGCTGCTGTGGGCGTCGCCGCCCGGGGGTCAGCGGCCGCGTGTGCGGCGGGCCAGTTCCACCTTGCGGGCGAAGTCCTGTTGGGCCTGGGCGACCCGGGCCTGGGCCCCGCCGCGCCAGATGTGGCAGATGGCCAGGGCCACGGCGTCCGCGGCGTCGGCCGGTTTCGGCGGCCCGTCGAGTCCGAGGATACGCGCCACCATGCCGCCGACCTGTCTCTTGTCGGCACGACCGCTGCCGGTGATGGCGGCCTTGGCCTCGCTGGGGGTGTGGGTGGCCACGGGCAGGCCGCGCCGGGCGGCGCAGACCAGGGCGATGCCGCTGGCCTGGGCGGTGCCCATCACGGTGCTGAGGTTGTGCTGGGCGAAGACGCGTTCGACGGCGACGGCGTCCGGTTCGTAGGTGTCCAGCCACTCCTCGATGCCGCGCTCGACCTCCACCAGGCGCTGCGGGAGCGGGGTGTCGGGGCTGGTGCGGATGGCGTCGGCCGCCAGCAGGCGCAGGGGGCGGCCGATGGCGCCCTCCACGGCTCCGACCCCGCAGCGGGTCAGCCCCGGGTCGATCCCCAGCACGCGCACGTCTCCACCCGGTCCTTCGCTCGGTCGTCCGGCGGACGCCGCTCTCGAACGTCCGTTCGCACCATGCTAGCGGCGGGCGACGACGGGATCGTCCGCGACGGGCGGCGTGTCGGGCCGCAGCCCGGGCGGGGGTGGACGGACGGGGCGAGCAATGCTAAGTTCAACTCACATCGAGAAAAACTCAGCTTGAGAACAACTTGGAGGACGCGGTGTCCGAGGGGATCGACGGGCCGACCGGCACGGAGGCGGGCCACTACGACGCGGCCGACGAGCGCAGGTACCTCGACGGCTACGACCCGCACGCCTTCGCCCCGGTCGCCGTCACCGTCGACGTGGTGGCGATGACCATCCGCGACGGCCTCCCCCACGTCCTGCTCGGACGGCGCACCCGACAGCCCCAGCTCGGGCGGTGGGCCCTGCCCGGCGGGTTCGTGCGGGCGGAGGACGGCCCCGGGGGCCCGGCCGACCACGACCTGCCCGACGCCGCCCTGCGCGTACTCACCGAGAAGACCCCGCTGCCCGCCGAGCTCCACCTCGAACAGCTCGGCACCTACGGGGCGATCGACCGGGACCCGCGCATGCGGGTGGTCTCGGTGGCGTACATGGTGCTCGCCCCCGACCTGCCCGACCCGCACACCGGCCGCGACACGGCCGAGGCCGCCTGGGTGCCGTGGACCGCGCTCGGCCACGGCGACGGGTCCCGGGAGCGGCACGAACTCGCCTTCGACCACGCGCGCGTCCTGGGCGACGCGGTCGAACGCGCCCGTTCCAAGCTGGAGTACACCGCTCTGGCCGCCGCGTTCCTCCCTCCCACCTTCACCGTCTCCGCGCTTCGCGGGGTGTACGAGGCGGTGTGGGGCCGCACCCTCCACGCCGCCAACTTCCACCGCAAGATCCAGGCCACCCCGGGGTTCGTGGAGGACACCGGTGAGCTGGCCGAGCGCGGGGGCGCGGGAGGCGGACGCCGCGCCCGCCTGTACAGGGCGGGCGGGGCCGCCCTCCTCCACCCGCCGCTGCTGCGCGGCTCCCAGTGATCCCGACCCCGGTGCGCCCCCGACGCACCACATCCCCGGAGAGGAGAGGCATGGACCAGGAGCGGCACCCCCACGACGGATTCGACTCCGCCCTGCGCGACCTCGGTCTCGCGGCCGACCCCACCGCGCTGTTCGGTCCCCTGCCGGTCGACGGCGGGGCGGTGCCCCCAGCCGCCACGGCCGCGTACCGGCGCCTGGCCCGGCTGCTCCACCCGGACTCCGCTCCCCCCTCCCGCGCGGCCGAGGCCGCGGCCGGGTTCTCCGGGCTCACCGAGGCGTGGCGGCGCTACCGGCTGGCGGCCGAGGGGGGCCTGGGCCTCGACGACCTCACCCTGGTGACCCGGGCCCGGACCTACCACGTGAGCCGGGGCGGCTCCCTGGCCGGCGGCGACGTGGCCGACCTCCACCCGGTCCGGTGGCGGGAGGGCGACTGCGTCGGCGGTCCCTGGCGGGACGGGGTGCTCAAGCTCCCCCGGGCCCCGCGCGACAACGACCTGATCCTGGCCGAGGCCACCGCGCTGCGCCGGATCGGGGAACGCGGCGACGATGCGTTCCGCGCGTTCTTCCCGGAGCTGGTGGAGTCGGTCCGCCACCGCGACGCGGCCACCGGGGTGGAGCGGCGCGGCAACGTCCTGGGGCTGCTGTCCGGTTTCCACAGCCTGGCCGAGGTGCGGCGGGCCCACCCGGACGGGATCGACCCGCGCGACGCCGCGTGGATGTGGCGGCGCCTGCTGGTCGCGCTGGGCGACGCCCACCGGTCCGGGGTCGTGCACGGCGCGGTCGTCCCCGAGCACGTCCTGATCCACCCCGAGGCGCACGGTCTCGTCCTCGTGGACTGGTGCTACTCCGTCACCTTCGGAGAGTCGCGCACCGCGCCCCACGTTCCGGCGATGGTGCCGCACCGGGTGGACACGTATCCGCCCGAGGTCGCCCGGCGCCGCCCGGCCGTGCCCGCGACGGACGTGTACATGGCCACCCGGTGCGTGGAGTTCGTGACCCGCGGCCGCCTGCCCGGGCCGTTGCGGGCCCTGGCGCGCGGGTGCACGCTCCCCTCCCCCGACCGACGGCCCGCGGACGCGTTCGCTCTGCTCGACGAGCTCGACGGGGCGTTGGAGCGGTGCTTCGGCCCACGCCGGTTCCGCCCCTTCCACATGCCCGCCCCGATCTGACCCCCACCCCACCCCACCCCACCCGGGAGAAGAAGGAGACCACCATGGGAAGCAGCAGCTGGTCCACCGACGCCCACCACGCCCGACGGGCCTACCAGGCCTCCGCCGGCAGCAGCGGGTTCGACTACCACGACGACGTCACCTCCGCCCCGCGCGACCAGTGGCGGGCCCACCCCTCACTCGACCCGCGCGGCGTGGGCGTCCGGGAGAGCCGCGACTCCGACGCCCACCCGAACTCGCTGGCGGTGTCGGTGCTCTTCGACGTCACCGGTTCGATGGGGCGTGTGCCCCGCGCCCTCCAGACCAAGCTTCCCGACCTGTTCGGGCTGCTGCTCCGCCGGGGCTACGTGGCGGACCCTCAGATCCTGTTCGGTGCGGTCGGTGACGCCACCTGTGACCGCGTGCCGCTCCAGGTCGGCCAGTTCGAGTCCGGCAACGAGCTGGAGGACGACCTCGGCAACATCGTGCTGGAGGGCGGGGGCGGCGGCCAGACGACAGAGTCCTACGAGCTGGCGATGTACTTCATGGCCCGCCACACCGCGCTGGACTGCCTGGAGAAGCGGGGTCGGCGCGGCTACCTGTTCATCGTGGGCGACGAGATGGCCTACGGCTCCGTCAAGGCGCGTGAGGTCCGGGACGTGATCGGGGACGACCTCGACGAGGACGTCACCCTCCCGGCGATCCTGGAGGAGCTCCGGCGCAAGTACGAGGTGTACTTCCTCATGCCGACCGGCAGCCACCACTTCCGGAACGGCCGGGTGCGGGAGTTCTGGGAGCGGCACCTGGGGCAGAACCTCGTCCTGCTGGACGACCTCGACGCGGTCTGCGAGACGATCGCGGTCACGGTGGGCCTGGGTGAGGAGGCCATCGACCTGGAGGAGGGACTGCGGGACCTGGCCGACGCCGGGTCGGACCAGGCCGACGTGGTGGGGCGGGCCCTGCGCCCGCTGGCACGCGGGCGCGGCGCGGTCGCGACCTCCACGGGCCTGGAGGGGCTGGCCGGTGACGGCCCGGGGGTGGACCGGCTGTGAACGACAGGACGGCGCCCGACGACCACGCGATCGTGGTGGACCTGGGGTTCGGGGACGCGGGCAAGGGCGTGACCGTGGACCTCCTGTGTTCGGGTGGGGGGTACGGCGCGGTGGTGCGGGCCAACGGCGGCGCGCAGGCGGCGCACAACGTGGTGACCCCGGACGGTCGGCACCACACGTTCGCGCAGTTCGGGGCGGGCACGCTCGCCCCTGGCCGCCCGGTGCCCACGCACCTGTCCCGGTTCGCGGTGGTGGATCCCTTCGCGTTGGCCGCCGAGGCGGAGCACCTGTCCTCCCTGGGGGTGGCCGATCCCCTCTCCCTGGTGACGGTGGACCGGCGCGCGCTGATCAGCACCCCCTGGCACGCGGCCGCCAACCGTGCCCGGGAGCGGGCGCGCGGCCGGGACCGGCACGGTTCGTGCGGGATGGGCGTGGGCGAGACGGTGGCCTACTCCCTGGAGCACCCGGAGGACGCGCCGACCGTGGGTGACTGCGCGTCCCCGGCGGTGCTCCGCCGCAAGCTGGACCGGTTGGCGGAGCGGCTGGCGTCGGTACTGTCCGGGTCGGCGGACGGGGGTGGGGGCGCGACCCCGGAGCCCCGACCCGACCCGGACGCGTGCCTGGCCGCCTACCGGGCCTTCGCGGAGCGGGTCCGGCTGGTGGACGAGCGGTACCTGCCCCGGCTGCTGGCCCGGACTCCGGTGGTGTTCGAGGGCGCGCAGGGCGTGCTGCTGGACGAGTGGCACGGCTTCCACCCGTACACCACCTGGTCCACCACCACCGCCGTGAACCCGCTGGCGCTGTTGGCGGAGGCGGGGATGGCGGGGCGGGCCCGCCGGATCGGGGTGACGCGCACCTTCGCGACCCGTCACGGGGCGGGTCCTCTGGTGACCGAGGACGCCGGGCTCACCGAACGGTTGGCCGACCGGCACAACCGGACGCACCCGTGGCAGGGCGGGTTCCGGGTGGGTCACCTGGACCTGGTGGCGCTGCGGTACGCATTGGAGGCCACCGCGGGGGTGGACGCGCTGGTGGTCACGCACGCGGACGCCCCCGCCCGGCTCGGGCGGCGCCTGCGCTGGTGCGTGGGGTACGAGCTCGCGGACGGGAGCCCGGTGCGGATCGCGCCGGGTTCCTCCCCCGACCTGGCCCGCCAGGCCCGGCTCACCGGTCTGCTGGGCGCCGCGCGTCCGGTGCTGGAGCCGGTGCCGGGGGACGCGCCCGACGCGGTCTCGGACGCCCTGGGCCTGCCGCTGGAGGCGGTGTTCTCCGGTCCGACCAGGGCCGACGCCCACGTGCGGGTGCGGCGGGCACCACGGGTGGGAGCCCTGCCCCGGCGTCTGCCCGCACCGGTCTGAGCGTGTCGGACCGGAGGTGCGGCGGGTCGCGGCCTACGTTGGGGCCATGAGCTCCCTGACTGATCCCGAGGTCCGCGACTTCCTGCTGCACGGCACCCGCACGGGCAAGGTGGCCTACACGGCCTCCGACGGCCGCCCGCTGGCGGCCCCGATCTGGTTCACCATCGACGAGGACGGGCTGGTGTTCAACACCGGGCGCGACTCCGCGAAGGGGCGGGCGTTCGCGCGTGACCCCCGGCTGACGCTGGTGGTGGACCTGGAGGAGGAGCCGTACGGCTTCGTGCAGGTCCAGGGCGTGGCCGAGCTGTCCGAGGACCCCGGGGAACTGGTCCGCACGGCCACCGCGATCGCCCGCCGTTACGTGAGCGCGGAGGTCGCGGAGGAGTACGGCCGCCGCAACGGCGTCGCCGGTGAGCTCGTGGTGCGGGTGCGTCCGACCCGCGTCATCGCCGAGATGAACATGATCGGCTGACCGGGCGGTTCACGCCGGGGCGGTGGCGTGCTCGACGAACGCCCGGGCGGCGGCCGTGAGCGGCCCCTTGCGGCTGATCAGGGCCACGTGCAGGTGGTCGGTGGGGTCCAGTTCGAGGACGAGCACCCCGGCCTGTTCCGCGAGCCCGCGCCAGGCGTCGGTGACCACCGCCAGTCCGGCGCCGCCCAGGACCAGCGGCAGGATCGACACCCGGTGCTCGCTCTCCACGGCGATGCGCGCGTCCAGGCCCTCGGCCAGCAGACGGTCCGCGAACCGCCGCATGCCCGAGCCCTCGTGGCCGACGATCAGGCGCCGTCCGCTCAGTTCGCGGACGGGGACGGGGGCTCCCGGGCGGAAGGGACCGTCCCGGGGCGCGAGGAGAACGAAGGCCTGCCGGACCAGCGGGTGGACGTGCACCTCGGTGTCCCGGAGCGGGGTGTCGGTGGCGACAACGCCGAGTTCGCAGGCACCGGTGCGGACCATCTGGACGGCGTCCCGGTTGGTCAGGGCGCCCCGGATGGACACCGACACCTCGGGGTGGCGTTCGGTGAAGCCCGCGACCAGCCCGGTGAGGGGTTCGATGGACTGGGTGGGCAGGGCGGCCACGTCCACGCGGCCCCGGCGCAGCCCCCGGACCGCCTCCACGGCGGAGCGGGCCAGGTCGAGTCCGCGCACGGCCTCGCGGGCGGGTTCGACGAGCGCGTGCCCGGCGTCGCTGAGCACCAGGCGACGCCCGATCCGGTGGAAGAGGTCGCTGCCGAGGTCGCGTTCCAGGGTGCGGATCGCCTGGGAGAGGGAGGGCTGGGACAGGTGCAGGGCGGTCGCCGCGCGGTTGACCCCGCCGTGGTCGACGACGGCCAGGAAGTACTCCAGCTGACGCACGTCCACGTCGCCCCTCCGTCCGGTTCGTCCTCTCCTGCCCGATCCTATAGGCCGGGCCTATCAGCCCTATCGACAACCGGTCTTGGACGGACACCGTGCCGGGCTGCTGTGATCAGGGCATGAACGACCGACTCCTCCCCGGATTCACCCGGCACGACGTGGAGGTCGGGGGGCTGCGCCTCAACGTCCGCCGGGCCGGAGAAGGACCCCCCGTCCTCCTCCTGCACGGCTACCCCCAGACCCACCTGATCTGGCACCGGGTCGCCCCGCTCCTGGCCGACGGGTTCAGCGTCGTCCTGGCGGACCTGCGCGGCTACGGGGACAGCGACAAACCGCCCTCCGACCCCCGACACCTGGCCTACTCCAAGCGCACCATGGCCCGGGACCAGTACCTCCTCATGCGCGAGCTGGGCTTCGACCGCTTCGCCGTCGTGGGCCACGACCGGGGAGCGCGGGTCGGACACCGGCTGGCGCTCGACCACCCCGAGGCGGTCACCGCGTTCGCGGCCCTGGACGTGGTGCCCACCCGGTACGCGTTCGAACACGCCGACGCGGACTTCGCCACCGGCTACTACCACTGGTTCTTCCTGACGGCGGGCAACGGCATCCCCGAACACCTCATCGGCCGGGACCCCGGTTTCTGGGTCCGCACCCGGATGAACGCCCGCCACCACGGCGGCTCCGCGTTCGACCCCGAGGCCGTGGACGAGTACGTGCGCTGCTTCAGCGACCCCGCCGCCATCCACGCGTCCTGCGAGGACTACCGGGCCGCGGCCACCGTGGACCTCGAACACGACCGCGCGGACGCGGGGCGTCGCCTGGAGTGCCCCGTCCTGCTCCTGTGGGGCGCGCACAGTTTCGTCGGACGCCACTACGACGTGCCCGGAGCCTGGTCCGAGTACGCGTCGGACGTGCGCGGACACAGCCTGGACTGTGACCACTACGTGCCGGAGGAGGCTCCCGAGGCCACCGCCGCCTCCCTCCGCTCCTTCCTGGGCGCGCACGCCTCCGGGGCCTGACCGCCGGATCCCGTTCCCGCCTCCCCCGCCCCTCGTTCCGTCCCACCTCTCATCCGATGGAGACCCCATGAAGCAGTACCGCATCGCCACGATCCCCGGAGACGGCATCGGCGGTGAGGTCGTCGCCCCCGCGACCGCCGTCCTGGACCGGGTCGCGGCCCACCACGGGTTCGCCCTGACCTACGACGAGTTCGACTGGTCCTGTGAGCGGTTCGCGCACACCGGCGCGATGATGCCCGAGGACGGCCTCGACCGGATCCGCCACCACGACGCCATCCTCCTCGGAGCGGTGGGCTGGCCCGGCGTGCCCGACCACGTGTCCCTGTGGGGTCTGCTCATCCCGATCCGCCGCGAGTTCCACCAGTACGTCAACCTGCGGCCGATCACCGTCCTGGAGGGTGTGCCCAGCCCGGTGACGCGCGCCCTGCCGGGCGAGGTGGACTTCGTGGTGGTGCGGGAGAACAACGAGGGCGAGTACTCGCGTGAGGGGGGCCGCTTCGACCGGGGCACTCCCCAGGAGCGCGCCGTGCAGGAGTCGGTGTTCACCCGGAAGGGTGTGGAACGGGTCCTGGAGTACGGCTTCGACCTGGCGGAGCGGCGCGGCGGACGGCTGACCTCGGCCACCAAGTCCAACGGGATCGTGCACACCATGCCGTTCTGGGACGAACTGGTGGCGGAGCGGGCCGCGCTGCACCCGGACGTGGTCTGGGACCAGGAGCACATCGACGCCCTGGCCGCCAAGGTCGTCCTGGACCCGGCCAGGTTCGACGTGATCGTCGGCTCCAACCTGTTCGGTGACATCCTCAGCGACCTCGCCGCGGCGGTCGCGGGCGGGATCGGGATCGCCCCGTCGGCCAACCTCAACCCCGAGCGCGCGTACCCGTCCATGTTCGAGCCGGTGCACGGGTCGGCGCCCGACATCGCGGGCCGTGGGGTGGCCAACCCGCTGGGGGCGCTGTGGTCGGCGTCGATGATGCTGGACCACCTGGGCCACCCCGAGGCGGGGACACAGATGATGGACGCGGTCCGCGCCGTTCTGGCCGAGGGCCGGGTGCGCACCCGCGACCTGGGCGGCGAGGCCGGGACCGACGCGTTCACCGCCGAGGTCCTGCGCCGACTCCCCTGACGCCCCGGGTCGGGGGCCGTCGGCCGCCGACCCACGGGATCCGGGAGACGGCCTAGAGGCCGCCGCGCTTGCGCAGGGCGCTGAGGTCCTCGCTGATGCGGAAGACCACGATGAGCAGTTCCAGGGTGATCCGGGAGACCAGCACCCAGACCGCCGTGCCGATGAAGGTCCCGATCAGCAGGAAGAAGCCGAGGACGCCGAAGTCCTCGTCGCCCATGAGCGCGATGGAGCTGACCAGGCCCGCCAGGAACCCGAACGCGATCAGGACCAGCCACAGGACGTAGACGATCCGGATGATCCGGGAGGTGATGAACTCCCGGAAGGAGAAGTCGAAGAGCGCGGCGAAGAAACCCGGGGTCCTCTCCACCGGCGGGGCGTAGGCGCCGGGCTGCTGGGGAGGCTGCTGGTAGTACTGGCCGCCCGGGTAACCGCCGGACTGGGGCTGCTGGGGAGGCTGCTGGTAGTACTGGCCGCCCGGGTAACCGCCGGACTGGGGCTGCTGGGGAGGCTGCTGTCCGTAGGGCTGCTGCGAGGGGTCCGGGGTGTACTCCGGGGGTTGGCTCATGGCTGGGGTTCCTTCGCCGGTCGTCGGGGGGCTCGACCGCGCCCCGGTCGGGGGTGGTGCGCGGTACCACGTACTGTACTCAACCGGACACCGGCGGAACTCGCATCACCGTCTCGGAACCGCCCACACCCGTGGCCACCTCCGGACACGGAGACGCCCGTGGCCGCGCCCCCGGTTCGGGGGTGCGGCCACGGGCGTCGACGCGCGGGCCCCTGCCTCAGAGTTCGGCCATGACCTCGTCGGGGATGTCGGCGTTGGTGAACACGTTCTGGACGTCGTCGGAGTCCTCCAGCGCGTCCACGACCCGCATGACCTTCTTGGCGCCCTCGGCGTCGACCGGGACCTCCATGGTCGGCAGGAAGCTGGAGTCGGCGGACTCGTAGTCGATGCCCGCCTCCTGGAGCGCGGTGCGGACCGGAACCAGGTCGGTGGCCTCGCAGACGATCTCGAAGGCCTCCCCGAGGTCCTCGACCTCCTCGGCCCCGGCCTCCAGCACCGCCATGGTCACGTCGTCCTCGGTGGTGCCCTCCTTGGGGACGATCACGACGCCCTTGCGATTGAACATGTACGACACCGAACCGGCGTCGGCCATGTTGCCGCCGTTGCGGGTGACCGCCACGCGCACCTCGGACGCGGCGCGGTTGCGGTTGTCGGTCAGGCACTCCACGAGCAGAGCCACGCCGCCGGGGGCGTACCCCTCGTACATGATGGTCTGCCACTCGGCGCCACCGGCCTCCTCACCGGAGCCGCGCTTGCGGGCGCGCTCGATGTTGTCGGCGGGCACCGAGTTCTTCTTCGCCTTCTGGATGGCGTCGTAGAGCGTCGGGTTCCCTTCGGGGTCCCCACCACCGGTACGCGCGGCCACCTCGATGTTCTTGATCAGCTTGGCGAACAGCTTGCCGCGCTTGGCATCGATGACGGCTTTCTTGTGCTTGGTGGTGGCCCACTTGGAGTGGCCGCTCATGCAAGTCCTTTCACGATGTCGACGAAGAGGCGGTGGATACGCGTGTCGCCGGTGAGTTCGGGATGGAAGGACGTCGCCATCAGGCCGCCCTGTCGTACGGCGACGATCCTACCGGCCTCGTCCGGACCGGAAACGCTGCCGAGGACCGACACCTCCGAGCCGACCGACTCCACCCAGGGCGCGCGAATGAACACCGCGTCGAAGGGATCGTTCCCGATCCCGTCGATCCGCACCCCGGTCTCGAAGGACTCCGTCTGGCGTCCGAAGGCGTTGCGGCGTACCGTCATGTCGATGCCGCCCACGGTCTCCTGGTCCGTCGTTGCGCCCAGCACGCGGTCGGCCAGCATGATCATCCCCGCGCACGTCCCGTAGACGGGCATGCCGTCCGCGACACGTTCGCGCAGCGGCTTCATCAGGTCGTACCGGACGGCGAGCTTGGACATGGTGGTCGACTCGCCGCCGGGGATCACCAGGCCGTCGACGGTGTCGAGCTGGTCGGCGGACAGGACCCGCGAGGTGCGGGCGCCCAGGTCCCCGAGCATGTGCGTGTGTTCGGCGACGTCGCCCTGGAGGGCGAGCACACCGATGGTGGGGCTGGCGGTCACGTACTGCCTCGTCGGTCGTGGGTTCTGCGGTCGGGTCCCGGACTACCAGCCACGACCGGCGTAGCGCTGGGAGTCGGAGAGCTCGTCCAGGTTGATGCCGACCATGGCCTCGCCCAGACCGCGCGAGACGCGGGCGATCACGGCCGGGTCCTCGTAGTGCAGGGTGGCCTGCACGATGGCGTCGGCGCGCTTGGCCGGGTCGCCGGACTTGAAGATGCCCGAGCCGACGAACACGCTCTGGGCGCCCAGCTGGCGCATGAGCGCGGCGTCGGCGGGGGTGGCCACGCCACCGGCGGAGAACAGCGGGACCGGCAGCTTGCCCAGGCGCGCGACCTCCTTGACGATCTCGTACGGGGCGCGCAGCTCCTTGGCGGCGCCGAACAGCTCGGGCTCGTCCAGGGTGCCCAGGCGCTTGATCTCGCCGCTGATGGAGCGCATGTGGCGGGTGGCCTCGACGACGTTGCCGGTACCGGCCTCGCCCTTGGAGCGGATCATGGCCGCGCCCTCGGCGATCCGGCGCAGGGCCTCACCGAGGTTGGTGGCGCCGCAGACGAAGGGGACGGTGAACGCCCACTTGTCGATGTGGTACGCCTCGTCGGCGGGGGTGAGGACCTCGGACTCGTCGATGAAGTCGACGCCGAGCGACTCCAGGACCTGCGCCTCGACGAAGTGCCCGATCCGGACCTTGGCCATGACCGGGATGGAGACCGCCTCGACGATGCCGTCGATCATGTCCGGGTCGGACATGCGGGCGACGCCGCCGTCCTTGCGGATATCGGCGGGGACGCGCTCCAGGGCCATGACGGCGACGGCACCGGCGTCCTCCGCGATCTTGGCCTGCTCGGGAGTGACGACGTCCATGATGACGCCGTTCTTGAGCTGCTCGGCCATGCCGCGCTTGACGCGCTGGGTACCGACGGCGTTGTCGGAGGTGTTCGCTGCGTTGGTGGCCACGGTGGTGGTCTCCCGTTCGTTCGGCTGACTGGGGGCCAGGCCCCGCTCTCCGGACGCCCGCGCGGCCGGGAGCACGACCTGGATGCGACGCGGCGCGGCGCGCCCGACGGACGCGCGCACACGCGGGCACCGTCGGTGGCGTGCACCAGGTCGATCAGCGTCCCATCCTAGTTCCACCGGGTTCGCGGCCTTTGGCCAGGCTGGAGTATCGGTGTGTGACGTGTGGCCACCTCGTCCGTACGAGGGCGGGCCTCCGGTTCAGCGCCGGGGCGGCCGGTCGTCCATCTCGAAGTAGTCGGGCAGAGCGGCGGTGCCCGCCAGGCGCAGGAAGCGGACCAGTCGGGAGCGGCGCGCGCGGCGGGTGTCGGACACGGCGTCGTTGTGGAAGACCCGGGCCAGGTACACGCCGCGCGCGGCCACCGTCACCTCGTCCAACCGGTGCGGGTCGGGGCCCCGGTCCGGGCGGTCCAGGGCGGCACGCAGTGCCTGGGACAGCCGGCTCTCCGCGAGTTCGCGCTCCTCCTCCCCGGCCCGGCGCGCGCCGTTGGCGGCGGCGGTCAGCTCCCGGGCCAGCCCCGGGTCCAGGCCGGGGTGGGCCGCGAGGTCGAGGACGGCCGCGGCCCGGCGCAGCAGGGCGGCGTCCAAGGCCGCGCGCGCGGTCTCCACCCGGTGGTGCAGACGGTCGAGCCGGGTGGCCCGCCAGGACAGGTAGAAGCCGAGCAGGACCAGCACGAGCAGGATCGACACGACCAGTGTGACGAAGCGAACGTCCTCGATCAGGGTCGCTCACCCCGGGGCGTCCGGTGCCCACGGCGCGGGGAGTCGGGAGAACGGGGGCCGCCGCCGGCCCGCACGCCGGGGGATCCCTGGTCGCCCCACGACAGGACGGTCTCGTACACGTGGGCGATGTCGGCGGCGACCGTGTCCCAGTCGTAGGCGCGCACGGCGGCGCGCGCGGCCTCCGACAGCGCGGCGCGGCGTTCGGGCGAGTCGAGCAGGGTTCCGGCGCGTTCGGCCAGGTGGTCGGGGTCACCGACCCGGAAGAGCTCTCCGGCGGCACCGTCGGCCAGGACGGCTCCGAAGGCGGGGATGTCGCTGGCGACGATCGCGGCCCCGGAGGCCATCGCCTCGGTCAGCACGATACCGAAGCTCTCCCCGCCCAGGTTGGGCGCGCAGAAGACGTCGGTGGAGTGGTAGACGCGGACCTTGTCGGCGTCGTCGAGCCGCCCGAGGAGCACCACGCGGTCACGTACGGAGTCGGGGACCCCGGACAGGTCGGCCTCCCCGGGCCCGGCCACGAGCAGGCGCAGCCCGGGGCGGTGCGGGGCCATCCGGGAGAAGGCCTCCAGGAGGGTGGCCAGGCCCTTGCGGGGTTCGTCCAGGCGTCCCAGGAACCCGAGGGAGCCGCCTCGCCCCGGCCATCCGGGCAGTGGTTCGGCGTGCGCGAAGCGGCGTACGGACACCCCGTTGGGAATGAGCACGGCGTCCCCGCCGACGTGTTCGACCAGGGTGCGCCGGGCCGCCTCGGAGACGGCCACGCGCGCGTTGATCTTCTCCAGCGCCGAGCGCAGGGCGCCCGAGCTCGCGGCCATGGCGCGCGAGCGCGGGTTGGAGGTGTGGAAGGTCGCCACGACGGGCCCGTCCGCCGCCCAGCAGGCCAGGAGGGAGACGCTGGGCGCGGCGGGTTCGTGGATGTGCAGCAGGTCGAAGCGGCCCTCGGTGATCCACCGGCGGACGCGTGCCGCCGTGCGCGGTCCGAAGCTGAGCCGGGCCACCGACCCGTTGTAGGGCACCGGGACCGGGCGTCCGGCCGGGACCAGGTAGGCCGGGACCGGATGGTCGGGGTCACCGAGCGGGGCCAGGACGGAGACCTCGTGGCCCATGGCGCCGAGCGCCTCCGCCAGGTCGCCCACGTGCTGCTGCACACCGCCGGGCACGTCCCAGGCGTAGGGGCAGACGATACCGACGCGCATCCCGCTCCCGTCCTCCTCTGGGGCCGTGCCGTCCGGGGTACCGGTCCGTGTCCGGATCACCGCCGGGCTTCCGGGTCGAGCGCCACCGCCGCCGCCTCGTGGCGGCGGGCGCGGTCGGCGTCGTGGTCGGCGCTGAAGACGGCCTGGAGCATGTGCCAGTCCTCGGGGTGCTCCGCGATGGCGCCCTCGAAGACCCGGACGAGCGCCTGGGTCGTGTCGTGGACGCGCCTGGTACGGGTGCCCTCGGTGGCGACGGGGACCTCGTCGTGCACGCGGATGTTCCAGGTCGGGCCGTCGTACCAGAGGGAGACCGGCATGAGGGCGGCCCCGGTGTTCAGGGCGAGCGCGGCGGGCCCGGAGGGGACGCGCGCCCGCTCACCGAAGAGGTCGACCTCCAGCCCGGTGCCGTTGACGTCGCGGTCCGCGAGCAGGCACACCAGGCCCCCCTCGCGCAGGCGGCGGGAGAGCACACCGACGGTGTTGGCGGCGCCTCCGGTCAGCGGCAGGACCTCCATCCCCAGGGACTCCCGGTAGGACGTGAACCGCTGGTAGAGGCTCTCGGGGCGCAGCCGCTGGGCCACGGTGGTGAGGGGGGTGCCACGCGCGGCGATCCACGCCCCTGCGTGGTCCCAGTTGCCCATGTGCGGCAGGGCCGCGACCACGCCGCGCCCGGACCTGACGTGCTCCTCCAGCACCTCGATCCCGGTCTGGCGGGTGCGGCCGAGCAGGTGCTCCCGGCCCATGGCGGGCAGTCGGAACACCTCGTAGTAGTAGCGCATGTAGGAGCGCATCCCCGCCTTGGACAACGCCCTGATCTGCGCGTCCGTGGCGTGCGGCCCGACCAGCCTGCGCAGGTTGCGCTCCAGCCCCCGGGTGCCGTCGTTGTGGGTGCGCCAGGCCCGGTCGGCCAGCCCCTGGAACACCGCCCGGCCCGCCTCCTCGGGTGCGCGGCGGACCAGGGTCCACCCCGCCGAGTAGGCCAGGTCGGCCATGCGTTCGTCCACGTCGTCTTCCTCGTCCTCTTGTGCCTCGGTCCCTTCGGGGGTGTGGTCAGGCGCCGTTGCTGGTCTTCTTGTCCTCGCCCTCGCCCTCGACGAAGCCGGGGTCGTTGAGGCGGGCTCGGGTCTCGACGAGGCGCTGGAGGACGGTGAGCAGGCTCATCACGGCCAGGAGCCAGAGGCCGCCCGCGAGGATGTAGGGCACGCCGAGCTCGCTCAGGCCGACGGCGACGAGCACGATGATCAGACGTTCGGTGCGTTCGGCCACGCCGACGTCACAGTTGACGCCCAGCCCCTCGGCGCGCGCCTTGATGTAGGAGACCATGAAACCGCTGATCAGGCAGAACAGGGTGAGCCCGGCGAGCATGGGATCGTCGCCCTCGCCCACGAACCACCACATGAGCCCCGCGAGGATCGCGGCGTCGGCCACACGGTCGAGGCTGGAGTCGAGGAAGGCACCGAAGGCGCTGGCGCTGTCCCTGGCCCGCGCCACGGCCCCGTCGAGCATGTCGAAGAGGGCGAAGACGGTGATGACGACCGAGCCCGCGTAGAGCTGGCCTCGGGGATAGAAGTAGAGGGCGCTGACGACGACACCGGTGGCACCGACGATGGTGACGATGTTGGGCGTCAGGCCGATGCGGGCCAGGCTCCGGCCGAGCGGAGCGGTGACCCGGGAGGTCATGGGGCGAAGGATTCTCAGCATGTCTTCTAGTGATCGTAGGGCGGGAACGGTCGTCGGCGTGGGAGCCGCACCCTCTGGGGGTGGCGTCGACCACGGGGTCGGGTGGTGGGGGGTTCGGGTGGTCCCGGCCTCACTTCCGGGGCCAGAGTTCGGCCAGCCTGCCGCGGGTCCGCTCCAGCATCTCGGGCAGGACCCTGGTCTGTCCGATCACGGGCATGAAGTTGGTGTCGCCGCCCCAACGGGGCACGACGTGCTGGTGGAGGTGGGCGGCGATCCCGGCACCGGCCACGGTACCGAGGTTCATCCCGACGTTGAAGCCCGCGGGCCCGTAGGCCTCGGTGAGCGCCCGGATCCCGGCCTGTGTGAGCGAGGCGACCTCGGCGGTCTCCGTCGCGTCCAACGACGTGTACTCGGAGACGTGCCGGTAGGGGCAGACCAGCAGGTGCCCGCTGTTGTAGGGGTAGAGGTTGAGGACCACGAAGGCGGAGCGGCCGCGTGCGACGACCAGGCCCTCCTCGTCCGGAAGCCCGGGAGCGCGGCAGAAGGGGCAGCCCTCGTCGGCGCCGGGCCCGGTCGGTTTCCCCTCGCCCTTGACGTAGGCCATGCGGTGGGGGGTCCAGAGCCGTTCGTGGCCGTCCGGGACGCCGGTTCCCGCGCCGGGGGGCGCGCCCGCACCGCTCACGGGTTCGTCGTGGGTACCGCGCATGGCTCGTCCGCTCCCCTCGCCTGACCGCTTCGTGCCGCGCGTCCAGCATAGGAGCGTCCGGTGGGTGAAGTGCCGGACCCGGCGCGCCGGGGTGGCGAGGCGGTCCCGCGTCTCAGAGTCCGAGCAGGGTGCGCAGGTGGCGCGGGGGCGGGTTGCCGTGGGCCAGCATGGCGTCGTGCAGGCGGCCGACCGGTGCGTCGGGGCGTGTGCGCGCCAGGTCACGGGCGATGTCGGAGACCTCGGCGTAGCCCACGTAGTAGGTGGACAGCTGGGCGCTGGTGAGCAGGGCGCGCCGCCACTTGCCGACGGCCTCACCCTCCTCCTGGTGGCCGCGATCGGTCAGCAGGGCGACGGCCTCGGACTCGGTGAGGTCGCCGGTGTGCACCCGCACGTCGAGGATCGCGTTGAGGACGGCCCGCAGCCGCATCTTGAGCTGGACCAGACGCAGCGCCAGGTTGGTTCGGCGGGTGGCGGGGTCGGAGCCGCCGGACCAGCCGTGCCCGGCGAGGACGTCCTCGGCGTGCACTGCCCAGCCCTCGACGAAGGTGCCGCTGCTCAGCGCCGAGCGCACCCGGGTGTGGCCCCGGTGGCGCGCGGCGTGGGCGAGTTGGAGGGCGTGCCCGGGCAGGGCCTCGTGGACCATCAGGTTGCGCAGCATGCCCCCGTTGTACTCGCGCAGGAAGGAGGCCCGGCGCTCGGCGGGCCACTCCTCGGGCGGCGGGGCCACGGCGACGAAGGTGGGCTGCGAGGCGGCGTCGGGGTCGAGCGCCCCGGGCGCGTCGCAGTAGGCCACGGCCACGCCCCGCCGGGAGAGCGGCATCGGGATGACCTCGACCGGGTCGTCGTGGACGGTCGCCAGGTCCAGTTCGCGGACCCGGGAGTAGAGGTGCGCCAGGGCGTCCGTGCAGGACGGGACGACCCCCTCGGGGCCGATCTCGAACTCGTCGGCCAGGGCGGAGAGCACCTCGGCCACCTGTCCGGGGCGGCGCGGCTCGCCCGCGTACTCGGCGGCGGCCTCGGCCAGCGCCTCCTCGGTGGCGAGGAGGTCGCTCTCGGCGCGTACGAGGAGCGCTTCCGGGGAGAGTTCGGAGTCGAGCGTGTACCAGAGCTGGGCGGCGAACCGCCGGGCTCCCAGACGCGGGTTCCCGCTGGCGAACTCCAGCTCGGTGCGCATCCAGGAGGTGTACTCGTCGAGCGCGGCGAGTGCGGCGGCACGCGCGGGTTCGAGCCCGGAGGCGTGTGCGGCGTGCCGGGTGGCCAGGGCGGGGACGTCCTCGGTGAGCATCGTCCGGGCGCCCTCCAGCTGGCCCAGGGCGGTCTCCACGTGCACACGCGGCATGCCGGGGCCCTCGGACAGACGGACGCGCGCGGTGTCCAGGTAGGCGGGCAGGGCGGCGCAGCGCGCGGTCAGGGCCGCCAGGCGCTCCTCCACGGGCAGGGTCTCGCGTTCGAGGAGGGCGTGCAGGGCCTCGCCCGGGGAGTGCACCAGGGGGTTCCACGTGTGCGGGCGCAGTTCGGTGGTGTGCCACAGGTCGGCGCTGATCCTGGTCCGGAGCATCTCCAGGTCCACCAGGTCGTCGGCCGTGAGGAGGTCCGCGTCGATCTCGTCCAGGGCGCCCAGCGCGTCGGTGAGGACGTGGACGCGGAGGGAGTCGGCCTCGACGGAGTGGTCGGTCAGACGGTGGGCCCCCCGGGTGTCCCCCAGGTCCAGCGCCCACTCGGGGGCGTCGGACAACAGGGCGTCGAGCACCCGCTCGGCCACGTCTCGGAAGCGTCGGGTCGTCTCGGCCGCGTCGGGCTGGGAGGAGGTCATCCCGCCATGATGCCAGTTCAGGGAGGACACGGACGCCCGGTTCCCGACGTGCGGGAACCGGGCCGTACTCCGTGCGGGACCCCGGGCCCGGGGCAGGTCCTGGTCAGCGCCAGGAGTTCTGGCCCCCGGTGGAGGTGGGCTGCTGCCCTGCGGCGCCCTCGGGGTCCCCCACCGTGATCGCGTGCTCGACGAGGGTGATGAGCGTCGTCTTGGTGGAGGCCTTGTCACGGGCGTCCACCTGGACGATGGGGATCTCCGGGCTGAGCGTGAGCGCGTCCCGGACCTCGTCCGCGGCGTGGGGGTAGTAGCCGTCGAACCCGTTGATGCCCACGATGAAGGGCAGACGCGCCTCTTCGAAGTAGTCGATCGCGGGGAAGCAGTCGGCCAGGCGTCGCGTGTCCACCAGCACGACCGCGCCGATGGCACCCTTGACCAGGTCGTCCCACATGAACCAGAACCGGTGCTGCCCGGGGGTGCCGAACAGGTACAGGATCAGGTCGGAGTCGAGGGAGACGCGGCCGAAGTCCATGGCGACGGTCGTGGTCTGCTTGTCCGGCGTCTTGGCGAGGTCGTCCACCCCGACGCTGGCGCTGGTCATGACCGCCTCGGTCGTCAGCGGCACGATCTCGGAGACGGAGCCAACGAATGTCGTCTTCCCGACACCGAAGCCCCCGGCGACGACGATCTTGACCGACGTCATCGCGTTCCCCCCAGCACCGCCTTCCTCGGCTGGGCTAGAGCTTGCGAAGTCCACTGAGCACCCTTTCAAGCAGGTTGGTGTTGGGGCGAGCGTCGTTGTTGAGCGAAGACCTGATCTGGACCAGTCCCTGCTCGGACATGTCCGCCACAAGCACCCGCGCCACACCGAGAGGCATCCGCAACAGCGCGGAGATCTCCGCCACGGATCGCCATTCCCGACACAGGTCACTGATCGCCTGCCATTCAGGCGTCAGCGTCCCTGACTCGTTCCGGGCCGCCGCGGTGGCCGAGATCAGCGCCTCCAGTGGAAGCTGAGACTTCGGCTTGGTACGGCCCTTGGTGACCGCGTAGGGGCGCACCAGCGAACTGGGGGCGCTGCCCGGCGCGGGTCGTTGGTCATACGGTTGTTGGATTGGTCGAGGAACATCTCCGCCGCCCGGAACGGCCGGCATCCCTCCCGAGGGGGGATGGCCCGGCTGTTGTCCGAACCACGAGGCGCTCCCGGCATCTCTACTGTGAGGTGCCACCACTTCCTCCTGTCGGTGGTGGATCAGTGGATTCCCGAGGTGCGCGCCGTTGGTGTCAGCGCCCGCCCCGCCCGCTCGACGAGCAGGGTCATCTCGTACGCGACCAGACCGAGGTCACTCTCGGCCGCCGCGAGGACGGCGAGACAGGAGCCGTCGCTGATGGCCATGATGAGCATCAGCCCCCGCTCCATCTCGACGACGGTCTGGGCGACCGCTCCACCCTCGAACACCCGGGCCGCGCCCTGCGTCAGGCTGGACAGACCAGAGGCGATCGCCGCCAGCTGGTCGGCCCGGTCGGTCGGGAAGCCCGCGGACGAAGCCAACGGAAGGCCGTCAGAGGAGACGACGATCGCGTGGGCGACATCGGGTACCCGGTCGGCAAAGTCAGTGATCAACCAGTTGAGTTCATTCACCTGTCGACTCATCTGATCTCCTGTCCAAGTTCGCCGGTCGATCTGTGGGCACTGCTACCGCCGGCACGGCATGTGACAGCACTGCCTTTGCGAACCACCCGGCCCCTCCCGTGGGGGTGACCGGGAGTCTGGTGTTCCGCTCTCGTCAAGCGATGGGTGTGGTGCGTCCGAGAAGCTCGGTAGATGCTATTGCATCCGGCTTCCCGGGCTGTGAGGGACCCCGTCCCACCACTGGCCACTTGGGTCACTCCTCTGTCGAACTGTCGCCGAGCCGGTTCCGACCGTCCCGGACGCCCTTCTGGAAGCCCGAGAAGCGGTTGCGGACACGGTCCGCGCTTCGGGTGGGCATCTGCTTGAAGTTCTCCGGCTTGGGTGCGGTACCAGGAACAAGGTTTGCCTTGGGAACCCGTTTTGGCAAGCCCGAGGTGGTCAGACCTCCCGCTTGCGGCTCGGCCGCGGTGCGTGCGGCCTTCCAGCCGCGGTCCGCCGCCGAGCTCCACTCCTGGTCGGAGCGGGGGTTGGCCGCGGGCTGCTGCTGAGCGGCGTCCCTGCGCGTGCGCTGGGGCTCCGGTGCTTCCTGGGGCGCCGGAGGCACCTGCTGGATCGGTCCGGTCTCGGTGGTGTCCACGGTGGGGCCGCCGGTCCGGCGCTTGAACCAGTTGGACTCGATCGCGTCGAAGATCGGCAGCGAGTCGGCGTCCTCACCGGACGGCGCCGCCGGGACGACGGTGTTGTTCGGGCCCTGGGCACCACCGTAGCGGCGTGACAGGTAGGCCGTGGAACCGTAGCCCTCCCGCGAGTCGCCCCCGCCGCGCCAGTTGCCCGTGGTGTGGGGTTCGGGCTGCTGGGGCTGCTGGGGCTGCGCCGGAGCCTGGTGGGGCTGCTGGGCGCCGGAGTCCCAGGAGGAGATCGCCGGGAAGGTCTCGGTGCTGTCGTCGCCGCGCGCCGGTACCGCCGGGGTCTCCGGCCTGGCGGATTCGACGGATCCCGAGCCGAAGGCCCCGCTCCGGTGGGTCCCGGTGCCGAAGGCGTCGTAGGAGTCCGTGCTCCGGCTCCCGGGCTCGGCGGACCGCCCGAAGGCGCCCGTGTCCGAGGCGGGGCGACCGAAGCCGCCCGTGTCGGTGGGCCGACGGAAGGAGCCGGTGTCCGGGGCGCTGAACGATCCCGTGTCCGCGCCGTTGCGGGGGGCCGGGTCGAACAGGCTGCGACCGGTGGTCTCCTCCTGCTTCGGCTCCTCCTCGGGCACGTCGTAGGGGTCCACGACCGGGTTGGCGTTGTCGGTCAGACCGCTGTTGGGCGACAGGCCCTCGGTGCGGTTGGGCGCCTCCCAGACCGAGCCGGTGCTGGTGGTGTTCCACAGGTCCTGGCCGCTGGGCGGGTGCTCCTCCGGCCGACCGCCGACGGGCTTGCGCTTGGGCAGACCGCCCAGGTCGCCTCCGAGGTCACCGGCCTCCTGGCTGTTCCAGGGGTCGCCCGGCTCCTCGGCCGCGGGGCTGGCGGCGAAGGCCGCCTCGGCCTCGGCGAAGGTGTCGGGGGCACCGGCGGAGAGCTCGGGGCGACTGTCGACCCCGCCCAGGGCGTGCTGGCCCTCGACCGGGGTGATGAGCAGATCCGGCGGGAAGACGACGCTGGCGGTGGTACCGCCGCCGTGCGCCTCCTTGAGGCTCATGCGGATGCCGTGGCGGTGTGCCAGGCGCGAGACCACGAACAGACCCATGCGGCGCGAGACCGCGACGTCGATGACCGGCGGCGCGGCCAGGCGGGCGTTGACCGCCGCCAGGTCCTCCGGGGCCATGCCGATGCCGCTGTCGGTCACGTCGACCTGCACGGAGCCGTTCTCCATGATCTTGGCGCTGACCAGCACCTCGGTGTCGTGCGGGGAGAACGAGGTGGCGTTCTCCACCAGCTCCGCGACGAGGTGGATGACGTCGTTGACCGGGCGGCCGAGCACCGAGATGTGGGAGGGGGCGCGCACGTTGACGCGCTCGTACTGCTCGACCTCGGAGACGGCGCCTCGGAGGACGTCGACCAGCGGGACGGGCTGGGCCCACTTGCGGGTGTTGTCCTGTCCGGACAGGACCAGCAGGTTCTCGTTGTTGCGCCGCATGCGCGTGGCGAGGTGGTCCAGCTGGAAGAGGTCGGAGAGGCGGTCGGAGTCCTGCTCGGACTGCTCCAGACCGTCGATCAGGCGCAGCTGCCGCTCCACCAGGGTCTGGCTTCGGCGGGAGAGGTTGACGAACATCGCGTTGACGTTGCTGCGCAGCCCGGCCTCGTCGGAGGCCAGGGTCAGGGCGACGCGGTGGACGTCGTCGAAGGCGCGGGCGACCTCACCGATCTCGTCGTGGGTGTGCACCTCGATGGGCGTCACCTTGACGGACTCGGGGACCGTCCCGGCCTCCTGCATCCGGTTGATCGCCTCGGGCAGGTCGCGTTCCGCGACGCGGCGGGCGCCGTCCTCCAGGGTGCGCAGCGGGCGCACCAGGGAGCGGACCACGAGGGAGGTCAGGATGAAGACCGCCAGGAGCACGCCCGCGACGATGATGAGGTCCATGATCGTGCGGACCAGGGCCTGGCCGCGCAGATCGTTGGCGTCGGCGGCGATGCCCTCGGCGAGACTGGTCTCGACCGTATTGAGGCGCTCCAGGGCCGTGTCCGCGATGGCCGCGTAGTCCTCGGGGCCGTCGTTGGGCGTGACGTTGGTCAGGGGGTCGCCACGGTCGGCGCGGTACATGACGCGCATACGCATGGTGGAGACCTGGCTGACCTCCAGGCCGGTGAAGTTCTCGTCGAAGACCGCGCGCTGCTGGGGCGAGGCGGCCTGGATGAAGTTCGAGATCTCGTTCTCGTAGCGGGCCCGGCTGGAGTCGATGGCCTCGGAGATACCGCCGGTCATCGTGTTGCGGGCCAGGGAGTGGCCCATCAGCGCCGTCTCGTAGGAGAGCTGGTCTCGGGCGTTCGACAGCGCGGTGAGGGCGCGGACGGCCTCACGGAGCTCGGTGTCGTTGGTCTCGTCCGCGATGGTCTGGTTGAAGTCGGAGAGCGACCGGGCGATGGTCCGGTACTTCGTCACGACGGGCAGGACCGTGATGCGGGTGGAGTCGACCTCGGTGCGCAGCGACTCCAGGGTGGAGAGCTGGCTGCGCATCGCCGCGAGGCGGGTCTGCGCCAGGTCTCCGTCCATCGTGCCCATGTCGTCCAGACGGGCGTTCAGGGTGCTCTGGAGGTCGAGTGTGGCGGCCCGCTCGGTCTCCATCTCCTGGCGGAGGTCGTCGGACCGACGGTCCGGGTCCGCGTTGTCGGAGATGTAGACGGCGCTGGCCGTGCGCTCGCGGCCCAGCTGGTTGGCCAGGTCCACGATGAGGACGCCCACCTGGGCGCGGTCCTCGATGTGCGCGTGGGTGACGGTGGAGACCGAGGCCTCGTAGACCCGCAGTCCGCCGAGCGCTAGCGCGACGGCGGTCGGGATGACGATGAGGGCCACCAGTCGGGAGCGCACCCGCCAGTTACGTGGCCGCCACCAGTTGGATCTGCGCCGGGGCTTGGCATCGGCGTTGTCGGCCTGCGCTGCCTCGCTCTGAGCGCTGGCCCCGCTTTTCGTCGCTCGTGTCGACACGGACCCTCGCAACCTTTCGTGTCACCGCCTCGAACGGCTGTTGAACCCAGGGATCGGACCGCTCCAGACCGGAAGGTCGGCATGACCACAGTGGTCCACCAGAAGCAGGAAGCAGTGGGAATGTGGGGAGATGTGAAGACTGTCCGCCGGACTCGCCTGGGAGGAGAGGCGCCGCGCACCGACACTGTCGTGGTGCGCGTGCGGTGCATAGCGTACCAATGGGCGAGAAGGGCTCGCTTCGGGCGATTGATGCCCATCAAGCAAGATCATCGGACGCCAACCGTGGCCGTAATCCCCTCCCTGTCCGCATTAGGGCCAATCCCCCAGGTCAGACCGGGCGACCGAAAACCGGCCGGACATTGAGGTAACTATTTGGACACACCGCCAGCATCCACCTGCGCGCCGCCCCTCCGTGACATCGTGGCTGTCACGTATACGCAGGCCCTGAGGGGGAGGCGGAAATGCGCACCTCGTCGCGCCCCGGTTCGAGCACCCAGAGTCACCCACGCATCGCCCACGGCACTTCTCCCAGTTCACAGAAGAATCCTCCGTTTCGCCGCTTTTCGGTCCACACACTGCTCCCACTGAGCACGGCGCTGCTGTTCTCCCTCACCTGTGCGGCCCCCGGCTCCGCCGACGTCACCGACTCCGGCCCGGGGGAGCTGGACCGACTGCGCGTGGAGCTGGCGACGGCGCGCGCGGAGGTCGCCGCCCTCCAGGAGAGCGCCGCCGAGAGGATCCGGGCCTACGAGGAGGAGAGCGCCCGGCTGGACGAGCTCAGCGCTGAGCGCGAGGCCGCCGACTCCCGGGCGGAGGCTGCGGACCTGCGCCACGAGGGCACCCGGCTGGGCGCGGCCCGCCAGGCCGCCAGCGCCTACAAGGGCGCGGACCTGAGCCTCATGCGGGCCTGGATCGGCCCCGAGGGGCCCGCACACGCACTGGAGCGCGGCGCCTACCTCACGCTGTTCGGGGAGCACCGCTCCGCCGACCTCTCCCGCGCCCGGGCCTCCCAGGTCGCCACCGACACCCTGGCCGAGGCGGCGGAGTCCGCTGAGCAGGATCAGGCCGAGGCCACAGAGGCGGCGGACACCGCGCGTGAGACGGCCATCGAGGCCATCGAGGCCCAGCAGGGGCGGACCGAGAAGCTCCTGGAGCAGCAGACGCGGCTGGAGGACGCCCTGGCCGGGACCCGGGACCCCGGGGACGAGGAGGCGCGCCGCAAGGCGGCTCTGGCCGACGCCCGGGAGGCCGTCGGCGGAACCGAGGGCGCCGGGGCCGGTTCCCCCGGCGGGGCGGACGCGGCGGCGGGCGGTCCCGGCGGCTGCGCGGGCGGCGGTACGTCGGACGTCGAGAACGGGAGGGTGCCGGACACGTCGCTGTGCCCGCTGCCGCAGCCCGGCGAGCGGCTGAGGGCCGACGCGGCCGCCGCGTTCATCGAGCTCGACGGTGAATTCCGGTCAGAGTTCGGCCGCCCGATGTGCGTGACCGATTCCTACCGCCCGTATCACGAGCAGGTCCGGCTCTTCCAGGAGATGCTGCCCGGGATGGCCGCCCGGCCCGGCACCAGCGCGCACGGTCTGGGCGTCGCCGTGGACCTGTGCGGCGGCGTGCACGAACTCGGGACCCCCGAGCACCGGTGGATGCTCGACCACGCGCCGGAGCACGGATGGGAGAACCCGGAGTGGGCCCGGGACGGGTTCGAGCCCTGGCACTGGGAGTACACCCCCTGACCCGGGGCCCGACCGAACCGCTCAGACCTGGGAACCGACCCTGACCTCGTAGGTGCCCAGTTCCCCGGCGTCCACGAAGAGCTCGTCGTCCGCCTCCAGCACGGGGGTGGCGACGGGCAGCAGAGCGCGGACCCGGCCCGGCCCCGACACCAGCCAGTCGTGGTCGGGCTCGACCCGGCCGTGCCCGTTCTCCTCGTCGTCCACCGAGGTGCTGAGCTCCAGCACGTCGGTGGACAGCTCGTCGGAGGTGGTCAGGACGGGCCCCAGGATCAGCTCCACGGGCTCGCCCGCCTCGTCCAGCCACAGACAGGCCGGGGTGTAGGCGCTCGCGTGCCCCGATCCCCCGGCCAGGGCGGCCACGCCCACCCGGGCGGACCGGGCCTCGGGCGCCACGGGGTCGTCGACTCCCCGCACCAGTTCGGGGCCGATCGCGTACTCGCGCTCGCCCACGAGCACCGGCACCGGCCCGGTGGGCAGGACCGGGGCGCACATACGCGCCTCGGGTTCGACGATGATCTCGATCGCGCCGTCCACGGCCCGCTGGTGCGCGGCCGCCAGGGCGTCGTCGCCGCCCTCCAGCAGCTCACCGAGGCTCCGGCCCCCGGGGCTGCCCATCACGTCACCGTCGTCCAGCGCGCCCACGCGCGCACCGCCACCGCTCGGTGACAGGTAGGTGACCCAGCGCACAGTTCCTCCACGTTCGGTTCACGAGCTCCGTACGGGCTCGCCGTCGGGGTGCCCCTCGGTACGGGGCGCGGGGGCGGCCCCCCGATGGCACGGGTCAGGAGGCGGCAGTCGACCCGTGCTCCTTGCCCGTCCCGGCGCACCCACGGCACGGCTCGTCGACCCGGTGCCAGACGACCAGCCCGTTGACCTCCCGGTGGGGCCGCTCCGGCCGCCACCACCCCGTCCCGGCGCAGAACCGGCAGAGGTCGCCGTTCCGGTCGCACCAACCGCACGCGGAGATCGCGCACCTGGTGTGGGTCGGTTCCCGCGTCGACTTCATGTGCCCCCGCCGTCCTCCGCGAAATCGCGACCAGCCTCGCACAGGCGGCACACGCGAGTCCAGCGGCCACGGGCGCGAAAGTGCCGGTGAGCGGGGCCGTGCCGGGGGTCAGGCGGAGTCGCGCACCACCAACCGGGTGTCGAGGAGGATGGTCTCGGCCTCCGCCGTGCGCGGGATCGCGACGTCCACGAGCAGCCGGGCCATCTCCTGGCCCATCTGGACCGTGGGCTGGTGGACGGTGGTCAGCGACGGGTCGCTGTGCCGCGCCATGAGGGTGTCGTCGAAACCGACCAGGGCGACGTCCCCGGGCACGCTGAGGCCGCGTTCCCGGAGCGCGCGGATGGCGCCGACGGCCATCATGTCGGAGGCGGCGAAGACCGCGTCGGGCTCGCCTCCCTGGTCCAGCAGGCGGGCCATGGCCTCGGCACCGCCCTCCACACTGAAGTCGCCCTGGACCACCAGGCGCTCGTCCACCTCGCGACCGGCGGCGGCCATGCCCTCGCGGTAGCCCCGCAGGCGTTCCACACCGGCGTTCATGTCCTGCGGGCCGGTGATAGTGGCGATCCTGGCGTACCCGGAGTCCAGGAGGTGGCGGGTGGCCACCCGAGCTCCGTCGAGGTTGTCGATGTCGACGCAGAACGGCGCGGGCTGGGCCTCGGAGTACGGGCGGCCGCCGTGCACCACCGGCACGCCGGACTCGGCCAGGCGGGAGGTGAGGGGGTCGTCCCGGTGCAGCGACACCAGGAGGGCACCGTCCACGTGCGAGCCGCTGAGGTACTCGCCCACGCGCTTGTGCTCGGCCTCGCCCCGGGCGGTGGTGAGCATGAGCTGGAGGTCCCGCTCGTGCAGAACCGAGCTGACCCCCCGGATGATGTCCGCGAAGAAGGGGTCCGCGAACAGGCGGTCCCTCGCCTCGGAGACGACCAGGGCGATCGTGTCCGTGCGGCGCGTGACCAGGGTCCGGGCCGCCTGGTTGGGGCTGTACCCGAGCTCGGCGATCGCGGCGTGTACGGCCTCACGGGTCCGGGGGCTGACCTGGGACGACCCGTTGATCACCCGGGACACGGTGCCGCGGCCGACCCCGGCCCGTTCCGCCACCATCTCCAGGGTCGGCCGCTGCCGACCGCCACTCTTGGCCACTTGTGGGCTCCTTGGACGTCGTGCCGCCGGTCGCCCGGGCGGCGGTTGTGTGTGCGGTCGGGCACGGGTCGACCACGTGAGCGTTCGTGCGGCGTCCGTCCGTACGACGGCACCCCACGAACGCTCACGGTCCGCCACCGGTGGTCTACCGCTCGGGGAACCGTCCGGTCCTGGCCAGCTCCGCGTACCAGTGCCCGGTGTCCTTGACCACGCGTTCCTGCGTCTCGTAGTCCACGTGGACGATCCCGAACCGGCGGGAGTATCCCCATGCCCACTCGAAATTATCCAGAAGTGACCAGGCGAAGTAACCGCGCAACGGTACCCCGGCGTGGATGGCCTCCCTCGCGGCCCGCAGGTGGCCCTCGTAGTAGTCGGTGCGGTCGGGGTCGTGGACGGCGCCGTCCTCGCTGACGGTGTCCTCGAACGCGCAGCCGTTCTCGGTCACGTACAGGTCGACGCCGCCGCTCTCGCCCGCCAGACGTTGGAGGACGTCGTACAGACCGGTGGGGTCGATCTCCCAGCCCATGTGGGTGACGGGGAGCCCCTGGGACACGTGGACCTCGTCGGGGCCCGCGCCCAGCCACGCGTCGCCGTCGCCGCTGACCAGGGCGGGGTCGATGCCCTCGGCCGAGCCCGCGACGAACTCGGGCGAGTAGTAGTTGACGCCGAGGAAGTCCAGGGGCGTGGAGATCGTCTTGAGGTCGCCGTCCAGCACGAACGAGAAGTCGCTGACGTCCGCGAGGTCGGCCACCACGTCCGCCGGGTAGGCGCCCTTGAGCAGGGGGTCGGTGAAGATGCGGTTGCGCACCCCGTCCGCGCGGCGCGCGGCCCGGGCGTCGGCGGCGTTGGCGCCGTGCGGCCGGATGACCGCCTGGTTGTGCGCCAGGCCGACCTTGGAGGGGTGGCCGGTGGAGCGGATCGCCTCGGCCGCCAGACCGTGCCCGAGCAGCAGGTGGTGGGTCGCGGCCAGGGCGGCGGCGGGGTCCTTGCGGCCCGGGGCGTGGTGGCCGTTCTCGTAGCCGAGGAAGGCGGCGCACCAGGGCTCGTTGATGGTCATCCAGTGGGTGACCCGGTCACCGAGCGCCTCGGCGACCACCCGTGAGTAGTCGGCGAACCGGTACACGGTGTCCCGGACGGGCCAGCCTCCGGCGTCCTCCAGGGGCTGGGGCAGGTCCCAGTGGTACAGGGTGGCCCAGGGTTGGACGCCCGCTTCGAGGAGGCTGTCGACCAGGCGGTCGTAGAAGTCGAGCCCGGCCTGGTTGACGGGGCCGGTGCCGTCGGGGACGACACGCGGCCAGGCGACCGAGAAGCGGTAGGCGCCGAGGTTGAGCCGTCGCATGAGCGCGACGTCCTCGGCGTAGCGGTGGTAGTGGTCGTCGGCGGGGTCACCGGTGTCCCCGTTGAGGACCTTGCCGGGGGTCTCGGCGAAGGTGTCCCAGATGCTGCGGCCTCGGCCGTCGGCGGTGGTGGCGCCCTCGATCTGGAAGGAGGCGGTCGCCGCCCCCCAGAGGAAGCCTTCGGGGAAGTCGTTGGGGTTGCTCACTGCTTCGGTACGCACCTTCCGTGGCGGGTGGACGTCGTTGGGAGCGCTCCCATTCACCGAAGCAGACGCCCTGTCGCGAGTCAACGGAGTGACGCCTCCCCGAGATTCAACCGTTACCGTCCGTCCCGTACGGCGGAGGGCCCCGGTGGGAGTCCCACCGGGGCCCTCGGGGAGAGCGGGAGACCCTAGTCCGTGCCCGGCCCGACCGGGATGACGATCCCCTGCCAGCGCTCCTCCATGAAGTCGCGCACCTCCTGGCTGTGCAGGAGGTCGTTGAGGCGGACCAGGTCCTCGGACCCCACGTCCTCCGAACGCACCACCAGTCCGTTGGCGTACGGGTTGTCCTCGGTCTCCTCCCAGGCCAGCGCGTTGGCGGTCTCGGTGAGGTTCGCCTCCAGGGCGTAGTTGCCGTTGACCACGGCCGCGTCCACGTCCTGGAGGGAGCGCGGCAGCTGGGCCGCCTCCACCGGGGTGATCGTGACGTCCGACGGGTTGTCCTCGATGTCGGACTCCGTGGCCTGGCCGTCCGTGTCGTCGGCCAGGGTGATCACGTCCTGCTCGGCGAGCAGGCGCATGGCGCGGTCCATGTTCGAGGCGTCGTTGGGCACGGCGATGCTCGCGCCCTCGGGGAGGTCGTCGAGGTCCGTGAGGCTCTCGGAGTACAGGCCGAAGGCCTCCAGGTGCACGTCGGCCACGTAGGACAGGTCCGTGTCCGGATTGCCCTCCAGGTACTCCTCGAGGAAGGGCACCGTCTGGTAGTAGTTCGCGTCGAGCTCGCCCTCGGCCAGGGCCGCGTTCGGCTGGTTGTAGTCGGTGTACTCGACGACTTCGATCGCCAGTCCGGCGTCGGCCGCCAGCTCGTCGTTGACGAACTCCAGGATCTCCGCGTGCGGCAGCGGGGTGGCGCCGACCCGCAGGGTCACGACGCCCTCCTCCCCGCCGTCGTCGGCCGCCCGCTCGCTGGGGCTCCCGCACCCCGCCAGGAGGACCGCCGCGGCGCCGGCCACGGCGACCCCCCGAAGCACGTTCGTCCCTGTCATCGCTGTCTCCTTGCGGTCGGTTCCGGTCAACTCTGGAGGGGGGCGAGGGGTGTGTCGGGGGGGGCGGGGGTCAGCGCCGGGACAGCCTGCGCACAAGCAGGTCACCCAGGCTCTGCGCGACCTGCACGATGACGATCAGCAGGATCACGGTGGCCCACAGGTAGTGGTCGTTGAAGCGCTGGTAGCCCTCGCGGATGGCGAGGTCGCCCAGGCCTCCGCCGCCGATGGCACCGGCCATCGCGGAGTACGAGATGAGCGTGACCACGGTCATCACCAGACCCGCGATCAGGCCGGGCATGGCCTCGGGCAGCATCACCTTGCCCACGATCGTGAACTTGCGGGTGCCCATCGCGTGCGCGGCCTCGATCACCCCGCGGTCCACCTCGCGCAGGGAGGTCTCCACCAGGCGGGCGAAGAACGGGATGGCGCCGATGCTCAGCGGGACGATCGCGGCCGTGGGGCCCAGGGTCGTGCCGACCAGGAAGCGGGTGAGTGACAGCACCGCCACCATGAGGACGATGAAGGGCAGGGAACGGCCGACGTTGACGATCGCGCTGAGCACGGCGCGCACCGCGGGGGCCGGAACGAGGCCGCCCCGGTCGGTGGCGACCAGCAGCACGCCCAGCGGCAGGCCGACCAGGACGCTGAAGACGGTCGCCCACCACACCATGTAGATGGTGTCCTGGGTGCCGAGCCACAGGCTGGGCCACATGTCGGGCCAGTCGGCGACGAAGTCGGTGATGGCGGTGAGGGCGTTCCCCTCCTGCGCGAGGACGAGGACGTCGGCGGGGTTGATGGTCACTTTCCGGCCTCCTCGACCAGCAGGCCGTGCTCGGACAGGTAGCTGAGCGCCTCACGGCGGCGCTCCCCGCGCATGTCGACGCTGAGGCGTCCCACCGACTGTCCGGCGACCTGCTCCACACCGCCGCCGAGGATGTTCACGTCCACGTCGAAGCGGCGGGTGAGTTCGGACATGAAGGGCTCGTCGAAGGAGCGCGGGTAGGTGATGACCACGCTCTCGGGGCCGCCGTTGTCCGGCAGGGGGAAGAGGGAGCGCGCCAGCAGGGACCCCGGGGTGCCGATGAGGTCCAGTACGCGGCCGGACTCGAGGAACGCGCCGTCCTCCATGATCGCGGCGGAGTCGCAGATCCGCTTGATCACGTCCATCTCGTGGGTGATCAGCAGGATGGTCAGGCCCAGCTCGTCGCGCAGGCGGCGCAGCAGGGACAGGATCGAGTCGGTGGTGGCCGGGTCCAGGGCGGAGGTGGCCTCGTCGCTCAGCAGGACGTGGGGGTCGGAGGCCAGGGCGCGGGCGATGCCCACGCGCTGCTTCTGCCCGCCCGAGAGCTGGGAGGGGTAGGCGCGCGCCTTGTCGCCCAGGCCCACCAGCTCCAGGAGCTCACCCACCCGGGTGGCACGCTTGGCGCGGGAGACCCCGGCGACCTCCAGGGGGAAGCCGACGTTGCCCGCGACCGTACGGGAGGAGAGCAGGGCGAAGTGCTGGTGCACCATGCCGATCCCCCGCCGGGCCGCGCGCAGACGGGCACCGCGCAGGGAGGTGAGTTCCTCCTCCCCCACGCGCACGCTGCCGCTGTCGGGGCGTTCCAACAGGTTCACCGAGCGCAGGAGGGTGCTCTTTCCGGCACCGCTCTGGCCCACGACCCCGAAGATCTCGCCGGACTCGACATGCAGGTCCACCCCGTTGAGGGCGTGCACCTGGCGTTTCTTCAACCTGTAGGTCTTGTGTAGACCCACTGCGTCAATCACGGTTTTCCCATCGACGTCTGGCGGTGGTGTCCCTGAGGCCGCTCGCGGACACGGGAGCGCTCTGGACTCAGCGTGGGGTTGACGCCCACACCCGAGCGTACGAAGCGCTCACCTGGCGGGCGGCGGCGACGCGCCGGTACGTCCGGCGGCCGCGGGAGCGTGGAGGACGGCCCCGGGGAGGCGGCTCCGGCGCGGGGCGCCGGGCGCGGCTCGGTGGCGGAGGTGGCTAACGGGGCATGCGACAGCGGCCGCCGGGCAGCGGAACGCACCGCCGGGTGGTGTCCGCCATGGGGACGGGGGTCGCTTTGCCGTGCTCAGGAGCCTTCACGGCACCAACTCAACCATGCCCGGCCGGGTTGGTTCAGCAAAACACTTGGCCTGAATATGGTTATTTACGACACATCGAGGCTTTTGTTGGAGTGACGTCCGATCCACTCCCACCCGAAGGTCCTCGTGAGTGCCTACACTCATTACCGTCCCGTGACTCTCCCTTGGCGCACACGCGCCGTGAGCACCGAGGGCCGCCGCAGCCCCACGGCCGCCGCGCCCGCCCGGGAACGACGAGCAGACGTACCCACAGCGCCCCGTGCCCGCAGGGGGACGCGCGTGGGCCCGAGGAGCGACCACCGTGCAGTTCGAGGACTTCGAGGACACAGCGCAGACCGCAGACACAGTGCTCCCCACCGGCGCGGTGGGGTTCGGCCGTCCACGGCCCACCGGCGACGAGCACGCCGACTTCTGGGCGCCCGACCCCCCGGCCCGCAGCCGGGCCGAGGCCTTCGCCGACCTCGCGGAGGGCGCACGCGCGCTGTCCGCCGTGGCGGGGTCCCGTCTGTCCCGCCTCCTGCCCTCCCGTGGTGTCCGGGTCACCGCGCTGTCCCTCTCCCTGTGCGCCGCCACGGCCGTGGTCGCCCTGCCCGCCTCCGCCGCCCCGACCCCGCCACGGGAGCCGGAGAGCATGAGCGACCTCAAGTCCCGGGCCGAGACCCTCACCGAGGAGTACGAGGGCGAGCTGCGCGACATGGAGGCGGTGATGGAGGAGGCCGAACGGGCCGAGGGCCGCGCCGAGGCCACCCGTGAGGAGGTGAGCGAGGCCCGTGACCAGGTGGTCTCCCTGGCCGTGGCCACCTACACCAGCAGCGGGATCGACCCGTCCATGTCGCTGTTCGTGGAGGCGGAGCCGGACGAGGTCATCGACCGTGCCGTGGTGATCGACTACCTGACCACCACCAACCAGGAGAAGATCGACCACCTGAACCAGGCGCTCTCCCGTGACGAGGTGGCCCAGGAGAACGCCCAGGAGCGCCTGGACGCGGCCTCGGACGACCTCACCGAACTGGAGGACCGCCGGTCGGAGGTGCACGTCCTGATCGCGGACCACCCGAGCCAGCCCATGCAGCCGCACAACAGCATCACCCCGCGCACCGAGCAGATGCGGGACCTGGTGATCGAGAAGTTCGGGCGCGGGGACGACGTGGGCGGGGTCGGGTGCTACCGGCCGGACGGCGGCTTCGTGGTCGGTGAGCACCCCAAGGGCCGGGCCTGCGACTTCATGCTCGACCCGAACGGCGGCATGCCCAGCGAGGAGGAGATCGAACGCGGCTGGGAGATCTCGGAGTGGGCCATGGAGAACGCCGACGACCTGGGGATCATGTACGTCATCTACCGCCAGCAGATCTGGGACGTGCGACGCGGTGACGAGGGCTGGCGGGCGATGTCCGACCGGGGCAACATGACCGAGAACCACTTCGACCACGTGCACATCTCGATGTTCTGACGCTGGTCGGCCGGTGGGGCGCGTGCTCCCACTGGCCACTTCCGGCCACGGGCGCCTCACCAAGCACACCGGCGGGGCGCCCGGAACGGTCACGCAGGTCGCCGGTGGTTTCCGCGCCCACGCCTGACGGGACCAAGGACCCGAATTCCGACACGCCCCATACCCGAGTTCCGATCGCTCTGTCCATGGGTGGACATCACGATCAAGTCACGCAAATGACGAGCTGGTGTGTCAGAAGCACGAAACGATGACGATTCACCCTCCTACCCCAGGTCCGGCCTGCCGCGTTGACACCGGTCAGGGCTAAGATGCAAGGCGTCCCGACCCTGACCTGCGGGGAACCGACCCGCTGGCTCCACACGCGGCGGTCGGCGCCCCGTCGGAACCGGGGACCTCCTCACGACACGGGGAACTCCCGCCCACGCCCGTCCGCTCTCGCCCGCGGTCACGGCGTACGAGGCGGGCCCACCTCCCCCACGGTTCCCCGTGCTGTCATCCACCCGGCGATCAGCCGGTGGCCACCACGGGAACTCGTGAGAACCCACGGGCGCGAACGCGCGCCTCACACAAGACGGTCACCACATCACCGGGCGAGGGGAGCCATGAGCGAAAACGGACCTTACAACCAGCCGCCGCAGAATCCTTACGGTGGCGGGGACGGCACCGGAGGACAGCCGCCCTACGGCCCGCCGCAGGGGAACCCCTACGGTGACGCCGCCACCGGCGGTCAGCCCGGCTACGGCCAGGGCCCCTACCCGGGCGCACCCGGCCCCGACCAGGGCATGTACGCGGGCGGCCAGCCGCCCTACGGCCCCGGCCCCGGCGGTCCCGTCGGCCCGGTGGGCCCCGGTGGGTACCCGCCCGCGCAGCCGCCCCAGGGCGGCGGAGGCAGCAAGGCCGGGACCTGGGTGGTCATCGGCGGCTTCGGGATCATCATCGTCCTCGTGATCGCCGTGGTCGTCATGCTCGTCACCAACGGCAACGACGGCGGGGAGATCGCCTCCGGTCCCGACGAGTCCTCGGAGGTCGTGGAGGAGGAGCCCGCGGAGGAGGAGCCGGCCGAGGAGGAGACCCCCGCCTCGAACGGCACCCTCGGCGACCCGCCCCACGCCCTGCCCACCGAGCCCTGCGAGGCCTTCACCGACCAGGTACAGACGGACTTCGTCCTCCGCGACAGCGGCAGCAAGTACGTCTCCGACAACACGTCGAGCTGCTCCAACCTCGGTGACCTCCCGGACAGCAGTCCCACCGAGGGCTTCGGCTCGCTGGAGGTGGGCTTCAAGCTGCCCTACAGCGCCAGCGACTCCCCGGAGGCCGCCTCCGAGGACATCGAGTACACGCTGGAGCGCGTCCGTGGCGGCGCCGAGTCGGACCGCTACGACGCCGACGACGTCGAGGTGGACGAGGAGTTGGAGATCGGGAGCGAGGCGTACCTGGTCATCACCAAGACCGACCTGCTCGGGGACAAGCTTCCCGAGGCCAGCCTGCTGCTGCGTCAGGACAACCTGATCATCTCGGTGACCTACTACCTCGACACCACCTCGGGTGATCACGAGGACCTCGCCCTACCGGACAACACCCAGGACATCATGGTCAACGCCGCCAACGAGGCGCTGGCCATCGTCGGGGGCTGACCCGTGCGGGCCGTGTGTCGGCCCGGGCACCGAAGGGGGCCGCGGCATCGCCGCGGCCCCCTTCCTCGTGTTCCGCCCCCGTCGTCAGGCGAGGTCGGCGCGGACCCGGCGGGCCGCCTCGACCATGTTGCGCAGCGCCTGCTCGGCCTCCGCGTAGCCACGGGTCTTCAGGCCGCAGTCCGGGTTGACCCAGAGGTTCCCGGCGTCCACGTGCGTCGCCGCCAGCCGCAGTGAGGCCTCGATCTCCTCGACCGAGGGCACCCGGGGCGAGTGGATGTCGTACACGCCGGGTCCGATGCCCCGCTTGTAGCCGCGCGCGCCCAGGGCCTCCACGAGCTCCATGCGCGAGCGGGCCGCCTCGACGCTGGTGACGTCGGCGTCCAGCGCCTCGATGCCGCCGACGATCTGGTTGAACTCCGAGTAGCACATGTGCGTGTGGATGGTGGTGCTCGCCGCCACCCCGGACGTCGCCAGGCGGAAGGAGTTCACCGCCCAGTCCAGGTAGGCCTGGCGCTGCTCCTCGCGCAGGGGCAGCAGCTCACGCAGGGCCGCCTCGTCCACCTGGATGTGACGGATGCCCGCGCGCTCCAGGTCCGCGACCTCGTCCCGCAGGGCCAGACCCACCTGGCGGGCGGTCTCGCCGAGCGGCTGGTCGGTACGGACGAACGACCAGGCGAGCATGGTGACGGGGCCGGTCAGCATGCCCTTGACCGGCTTGTCGGTGCGCGACTGGGCGTAGGTGATCCACTCGACCGTCATCGGCTCGGGGCGCGAGACGTCACCGAACAGGATCGGCGGGCGCACGCAGCGCGAACCGTAGGACTGCACCCACCCGCGCTCGGTGGTGGCGTAGCCCTCCAGCTGCTCGGCGAAGTACTGCACCATGTCGTTGCGCTCGGGCTCGCCGTGGACGAGGACGTCCAGGCCGATCTCCTCCTGGAGCGCGATGACGCGGTCGATCTCCGAGCGCAGGGTCCGCTCGTACTCCTCGGTGGACAGCTCGCCCCTGCGGTGCGCGGCGCGGGCACGGCGCAGCTCGGGAGTCTGCGGGAAGGAGCCGATGGTGGTCGTGGTGAGGGTGACGTCGGTGGGAGCGCCACGGTCCTCGGGCCGCTCGTAGGCGTCCTGCCCCAGGGCGTCCAGGCGGGCGCGCACACGGGCGTCGGTGAACGACGGGTTGCCGGTGGCGGCCGCGTCGAAGGCGGCGTCCTCGCCCTCGGTGAGGACACGGCCGAGCAGGGCCACCTCCTCGGCCTTCTGCTTGGCGAAGGCCAGCGCGGCACGCAGCTCGGGGGCGAGCGAGGTCTCCGCGTCGAGGTCGATCGGCACGTGCAGCAGCGAGCAGGAGGTACTCACGGTCAGCTCGTCGGTGAGGGCGAGCAGCGTGCCCAGCTCCGCCACGGCGGCGGGCAGGTCCGTCCGCCACACGTTGCGGCCGTCGACGACGCCCGCGACCAGGCGGGTGGAGCCGAGGCCGGAGACCGCGGCGAGGTCCTCGACGCCCTCGGCGTCGGTGACCAGGTCGAGGCCGACCGCCTCCACCGGGGAGTCCTTGAGGACCCGCAGGGCGGCGGCGCCGATGGAGCCGAAGTAGGTGGAGACCAGGAGGGAGGGGCGGTCGGTGAGGGCACCCAGGCGCTGGTAGACGCGCTCCAGGTGACCGACGGCCGAGCGGCCGTCGTCCGTGGCCAGGATCGGCTCGTCGAGCTGGACCTCGGTGGCGCCGGCGGCCCGGAGGTCGGACAGCAGGCGGGCGTAGGCGTCCAGGAGCTGGTCGAGGAGCTCGATCGGCTCCCAGCCCTCGGGGGCGTCGTCGGCCGCCTTGGCCAGCAGGAGGAAGGTCAGCGGACCGACCAGCACGGGGCGGGTCCGGAACCCGGCCTCGGAGGCCTCGCGGAACTCGGTGACGGGCTTGTCACCGACCAGACGCGGCCGGGTGCTCGGGGAGAGCTCGGGGACGAGGTAGTGGTAGTTGGTGTCGAACCACTTGGTCATCTCCAGGGGCGGAGCGCCCTGCTCGCCCCGGGCGAGCGCGAAGTAGCGGCGCAGCTGCTCGTCCCGGTCCCCGGCCTGGGCCGGGGAGGGGAAGCGGGAGGGCACGAGGTCGAACAGGACCGCCGTGTCCAGCACCTGGTCGTAGAAGGAGAAGGTGTTGGACGGCAGGTCGTCCACGCCCGCCTCCCGCAGCTGGGCGTAGACGCCCAGGCGGAGTTCGGAGGCGACGGCGTCGAGTTCGGCGGCGGTGGTGCCGCCCTTCCAGTAGGACTCGCTGGCGCGCTTGAGTTCGCGGTCGGGGCCGATGCGCGGATAACCGTGCACGGTGGAACGCACGGACGGCCGGGCGGCCGGGGTGCTGGGCATGGAGCTTCTCTCCCTCGTCGAAAGCCGGGTACCGGCCGCGAGGCGAGCGAAGGCGCGGACACGCCGAGGGAGCGCCTACGGCGCTCGGCTGTCTCCGCCCTCGGCCCTCCCTCGGGGCACGGGACCACCGGCGGCACGGGTGCGCCGCCGGGTGGAGGCAGGTCTTCGGACTCGTGGGCGTCTCCGGCGTCTCCGCCGGGTTCCTACTGGTCGCCGCTTCCCAGTTTCCGACTTTTCCGGTCGGATCACCAGTGCTTGTGGCGACGTTCGTTCCCACTCACCGCTGCGGGGCAGTCCCGGACTCGCACCGGGTTCCCTCTCTCGACACGCAACGCCCGCCCCGGAAGGCTTCCGGGGTGACCAAGGGTGGAGCGTGTACCTTCCACGGCTGCAAGTATAGGGAGCGCCCCCTCCGCCCATGCACCCGGCGTGGCCCTCGGCCACTCGGCGTGAACCCGTGCCGGGTTCGCGGCATCACAACCGACAATCAGCGTTACGTGGGGGAGCGCTCCCCCTCCTCCCCCACGAACGTTCGTCAGACGATGAACGTGGAGAACCACAGGTGAAGCAGCAAGACCGGCAGACCATGGCTCCCGACCGACCCCTTGTCACGGTCGCGATCGCGATGGTCGTCCTGCTGGGGCTGGTGCTGTCGGCGTCCCGACCCGTCGGACTGTTGGAGGACAGTGCCCTGGCGGGCGACGGCGAGCAGTCAGCCGGGGACGGACCCCCGGCCACCGGCGAGCCCGACCAACTGACCACGGTCACCCCCGACGCGGTCCCCGGAACGGAGGAGATCACCCTCGCCCACGAGGGGGACGCGGACGTCTCCGTCACCTACCCGTCCATCCCGAACGCCGAGCCGCTGTCGGACTTCCTGGAACGGACCCTCAGCGCCCAGGCGCGGGCCTTCGAGGCGGCCGTCCCCGGCGCACGCACGTTCCACGGGGAGTGGGGGCTGACCGCGGCCGACGACGGGATCGTGGGCGTGCGGATGACCACCACCGAGACGGACTCCGAGGAGACGCGCGAGGGACACAGCACCTACTGGTACGAGACCGACACCGGCGCGGTCCACGGTTCGAGCCACCTCCTCGCCGGGCAGGCGGAGCTGACCGACCTGAACGAGCGGGTGCGTGAGGCGGTGTCCGACACCGACGCCGTTCCCTCGGCGCTGCACCCGATCAGTTCGCTCTACGACTCCGTGGGATTCAACCCGGACGGCGACCTCGTGGTCGAGTTCGACGCGGGCCAGGTCGCCCCGGCCGACGCGGGCCGTGTGCACGCGGTGCTGCCCCGGGACGAGGCCGAGACGCTGCTCTCCGACCTCGGGCTGCGGGTCCGCGACGCGGCGACCACGGGGGTGCGCGAGTTCTCCATCGACGAGGCTCCCGAGGCGGACAAGGACGGCTCGGTCCCGGCGGCGCCCGGCGTGCTGGCCCCGCGTGACGACTCGGTCGACTGTTCCGCGCCCGACACCACGTGTGTGGCGCTCACCTACGACGACGGCCCGGGCGGACGCACCCCGGAGCTGCTGGACGCCCTGGCCGCGCACGATGCCAAGGCCACGTTCTTCGTCACCGGCCTCCCGGTCAGGGAGCACCCGTGGGTGGTACGCCGCACCTACGCCGAGGGGCACGAGGTGGCCAACCACACCCTGGACCACCCCAACCTGACGGAGCTCTCGGCGGGCGGGGTCCGCGAGAACCTGGAGGCGACGCAGGCGCTGGTGCACCGGGAGACCGGCTACACGATGGACCTGATGCGACCGCCGTACGGGGCGACCGACGGCACGGTCGCGGAGGTGACGGCGGAGCTCGGGCTGGCGCAGATCCTGTGGAGCGTGGACACCAACGACTGGCGGGACCGCAAGGCGAAGGTGGTGCGCGAGCGCGCGCTGGACGGCGCGTCCGACGGCGCCATCATCCTGATGCACGACATCCACCCCACCACCATCGACGCGTCGATCGACGTCATCCGTGAACTGGACGAACGCGGGTACTCCATGGTCACGGTGTCCCAGCTGCTCGGCACCACCGAGCCGGGCCGCACCTACGTCGACGGCGTGCCCGAGGAGGCTCCGGAGGAGTCCCCGAGCGACACGGAGTGACCCGACCCGAGCCCCGGTCCCGGACCGCTGTCCACATGTGGACAGCGTCGGAGGGGCCGGGGTGCCGTCCCCTATGTTGCTCCCAGCAGCCGTGAGGAGCAGGGACGAGGGAGTCGGGTTTTGGCGTCGAGGAGAGTTGGGCCGGGCCGGACCGTTCCCCCGCCCCGCCCGGTCCGGGCACACCCGTTCCGGGCGGGGGTCGCGCTTCTGCTGGCCCTCCCGCTCGCCGCGTGCGGGACCGGGACGACGGGCGTGGACGGAGGTGACCCGCTGCGGCTCACCGTGTTGGCCGACGCGGCCGGGGACGGTGTCGGGGAGTGGCGGGGCGACGCCGGTGACTTCACCGGCCACCCGTACGAGCCCGAGGGCGTGGAGGTCAGCGTCGCCTACCCGGAGTTCGAGGGGGCCGGGGACTTCGCTGAGGGTCTGGCCGCGCGGGTCGACCAGGAGGTCCGTGACTTCCGTGCCGGGACCCGCGATCCGGTGCGGCTGGACGTCGCCTGGGAGCTGGTCGCCGCCGGGGACGGGGTCCTCGGGGTCCGGCTGGTCAGGACCGAGGAGGACATGCACGGCCTGCGGGAGGGCCACGCGACGTACTGGTACGACGCCCGGGACCGCTCCGTGTCCTCCTCTACCGAGCTGCTGCGCGGGCAGGAGGAGCTGGTCCGACTCAACGCCCTCGCGCGCGAGGAACTGGCCGACGACGAGCACGTGGACCCCGACGCCCTGCACCCCGTCCTGAGGACCTACGACTCGATCGGGTTCAACTCCTCGGGGGACCTGGTGGTCGAGTTCGACGACGGCCACCTGTCACCGATCGTCGACGGGCACGTCCCCGACAGTTCCCCCGGTCGCAGGGCCGTGGTGGTCGAGCACGAGCGGGCCGCTCCCCTGCTCTCGGACCTGGGCGCACGCGCCCGGGAGGCCGCACTGGTGGAGGAGCCCGACCTGGAACTGCCCCCGGGCAGGCCGGACGACGCCGAGGTCGGGCCGCCGCCCGGAGTGGTCACCGCCGGTTACCCCGGGGTGGACTGCCAGGACGGCGAGACCAGGTGCGTGGCCCTGACCTTCGACGACGGCCCGGTGGAGGCCACTCCGCGCCTGCTGGATCTCCTCGCCGAGGAGGAGGTCACCGCCTCGTTCTTCCTCAACGGCGGACCGGCCCTGACCCGGCCGAGCGTGCTGCGGCGCGCCTACGCCGAGGGGCACGAGATCGCCAGTCACGGCGACGAACACGAGCACATGAACCGGATGGACCCCGATCGGCTGGCCGCGCAGACCGCCGCGGTGAGCGCGATGGTCCGCAGACAGACCGGCTTCACCGTCGAGCAGTTCCGACCGCCGTTCGGTGCCACCAACGACGCCGTCCACGAGGAGATCGCCGCGCAGGGCATGGCGGAGGTCGCCTGGACGGTCGACAGCCGGGACTGGGAGGGGCACGGGCGGGAGGAGATCGTGGAGACCGTGCTGGACGGGGTCGAGCCGGGCGCGGTGGTACTACTGCACGACCCCCGACCGGCCACGCTCGCGGCGGTCCCCGAGATCGTCGAACGGCTCCGCGAGAAGGACTACGTGTTCGTCACCAGCAGCCAGGCGCTCGGCGGCACGGAACCCGGCAAGGTCTACCCGCCCGACTGGGACGGCGACTGGTAGCGGACACACGTGCGGGCGGCCGGTGGGCGTTCCCACCGGCCGCCCGCACGCCGGTCAGCTGGCCTCCGTGGTGTCCCTGACCACCGAGAGCGCCGGGGCCGGGGCGTCGGCGCCCACGGCCTCCCGCACGGAGCGGTATCCGGCCTCGCGGACCAGACGGGCGAGGCCCCGGTGGATGCGGCGGGGCCACAGCGGCCCGCCGTAGATCAGCCCGGTGTACCCCTGGACCAGGGTGGCACCGGCGCGGATGCGGGCCCAGGCGTCCTCGGGGGTCTCGATGCCGCCGACCGCGACCAGGGTGACCCGGTCACCCACGCGGGAACGCAGACGGCGCAGGACCTCCAGGGAGCGCGCCTTGAGCGGGGCGCCCGACAGCCCACCGGCACCGGCCGCCTCGACGTCCGCGTCCGGGGTGTCGAGCCCCGAACGGGAGATCGTGGTGTTGGTGGCGATGATCCCGTCCAGGCCCTCGGTCAGCGCGAGGTCCGCGACGGCGTCGACGTCCTCGTCGGCCAGGTCCGGGGCGATCTTCACCAGGAGCGGGAGCTCGGGGCGGCCCGCCTCGGCCAGGGACGCGCGGACCGCGTCGACCAGGGGCAGCAGCTGTTCGACTCCCTGGAGGTTGCGCAGTCCCGGCGTGTTGGGCGAACTGACGTTGATGACCATGTAGTCGGCGTAGGGGGCCAGCCGCAGCGCGCTGAGCGCGTAGTCGGCGGGCGCCTCGGACTCCGGCGTGACCTTGGTCTTGCCGATGTTGATCCCGAGCACCGGACCACGGCGCTGGTGGTGCAGGCGCTCCGCGACCAGCGCGGACCCCTCGTTGTTGAAGCCCATGCGGTTGACGATGGCGCGGTCGGCCACCAGCCGGAACAGGCGCGGCTTGGGGTTGCCCGGCTGCGGGTGGGCGGTCACGGTGCCCACCTCGACGTAGCCGAAGCCCAGAGCGGCGAGGCCGCGCGGGCTCTCGGCGTTCTTGTCGAAACCGGCGGCCATGCCCAGCGGACCGGGGAACTCGCGGCCGAAGGCGTGCACGGTCAGCTCGGGTTCGCGCGGGCCCAGGACCCTGCCCATGGTCTCGGCGACGCCGGGGACGGCCGTGACGCCGCGCAGGGCGGCGAAGCTCAGCTTGTGCACCGTCTCCGCGTCCATGTGGCGCAGGACCGAGCTGAAGAGGATCTGGTAGAACACGGTCATCCGTTTCCGTCTCCCTCGCGCTCGGCGAGGAAGCGTTCGAGTTCCGCGCCGAGCTCGTCGGCGGTGGGCAGCCCCGCGTCGTCGTCGGACAGCGGGACCGGCCCGCCGCCCTCCTCCGCGCGCGAGGACATGATGTCGTCGTACTGGCGTTCCAGGTTGGCGACCACGCGCTGGACCTCCTCGGAGGCCGCGACCTGCTCCGCGATCTCCACGTCCGTGGTGGCGGCGACCTCTTCCAGCTCCTCGCTCGGCAGGGCCAGCCCGGTGGCCCCGGCCACGTACTCCAGGGCGGCGATGGCCGCTCGCGGGTAGGTGGACTGGGCGAGGTAGCTGGGCACGTGGATGGCGTAGCCCACGAAGTCGTGGTCGTTCTCCCCGAAGCGGTACTCCATGAGCGCGGACACGCTGGCGGGCACCTCGACCCGGCCGATCCAGGGGGTGTGTCCCTCGATCAGCTCGGGGCGGGTGGAGTGCGGTGTGACCGTCACCGGTCGGGTGTGCGGCACCGCCATGGGAATGCCGTTGACGCTGAGGGAGAGCGAGACCGAGAAGCGTTCCACGAGGCCGGTCACGGCCGCGATGAAGGCCTCCCACTCACCGTCCGGCTCCGGTCCGTGCAGGACGAGGAAGGGGTGGCCCTCGGCGTCGTGCATCCGGTAGAGGGCCAGTCTGGGCGGCGTGTAGTCGGTCCAGGTGTTCTCGACGAAGGTCATCTGCGGCCTGCGGCGGCGGTAGTCCACCAGACGGTCGACGTCGAAGGTCGCGACCTCCTCGGCGGTGAACCGCTCGAACAGCGACTCGGACAACTGGCTGCCAGCGTTTCCGGCGTCGACGAAGCCGTCCAGGCAGACGAGCATCACCAGCCCGGTGACGTCGTCGAAGCCGGGGTGGAGTTCGTACAGTTCTGCGGGGTCGCGCACCGGGTTCTCGTCTCCAAAACTGGTCGGGGTCACAGGGGCCGCGACACACCCGCGTTGCCTGCCGGAAGGTTCCGGTGGGCCCAGGCGGGGTCGCTGTGCCCTGCTTTTCCACAATACCGACCCGTGGCGGGTGGGTCCGGACCCCGTGGTCCCGGAGGTGACGACGCCCACACCTTCGGTCCGGGGGTGTTCAGGGGCGGCGGTGGAGGGCCCGGAACCGCGAGGGAGGGAGGGCGTAGAGGTCGACGAAGACCTGGCGGAGCGTCTCGGCGGAACGGAACCCGCAGCGGGCGGCCACCTCGGTGACGGACAGGGCGGTGGACTCCAGGAGGTCGGCGGCGGCCTCCGCCCTGGCGCGACGGACCAGGGAGGCGGGGGTACGGCCGGTGTGGGCCAGGCAGAGCCGGTGCAGGTGCCGTGCGCTCACCCCGGCCGTCCGGGCGAGCGCGCTGGCGGAGAGATCGCCGTCCAGGTGATCGCGTACGTGGGTGAGGACCCCGCGGACCAGCAGGTTCTCGGGGTCCAGGGTGGTGAGCACGCTCATCTGCGCCTGGTTCCCGGGCCGTTGGAAGTAGGTGACCAGGACCCTGGAGACCAGCCGCGCGAGCGAGGGTCCGTGGTCCTCGGCGACGAAGTCCAGGGTGAGGTCCAGCGCGCTGGTCACCCCCGCCGAGGTCGACACCGCGCCGTCGCGGACGAAGATCGGTTCCGGGTCCACTCGCACCCCCGGATGGAGTTCGGCCAGCTCACGCGCGAAGTGCCAGTGGGTGGTCGCGCGTCGCCCCTCCAGCAGCCCGGCCTCGGCCAGGACGCTCGACCCGGTGCACACCGAGGCCACGCGGCGGCTCTCCCGGGCGAGTCGGCGCACGTGGGCGACCAGGAGGTCGCTCCGCGCCGCGCGCCGGTGCCCCCATCCGCCCGAGACCACGAGCGTGTCGAACGGGCCCCGGAGGTCCTCCAGCGCCGCTTGGCCCTGGAGGGTCAGCCCGGAGGAGCAGCGAACCGGCCCGCCGCCCGGGGTCGCGAGGATCGTCTCGTACGGACGTCCGCCGGAGGCGAGGTCGTTGGCGGTGGCCAGCGTGGAGGTGACCGAGGAGATCTCCAGGAGCTCCGCGTCCTCGTAGGCGACGACCACGACCCTGCGTGCGTCCATGCGTGCCACCCCCGTGGTCCGAGTGGGTCCGTTCGGACGGGTTTCCCAGGATTTCGGACCGACCCCAGCGTACGCCTGGCCTCCGCACCCGTGCCCGCGAAGGCTGGGGACATGACTTCCACACCTTCCCCGCCCTCCGCCCAGGTCCCCTCCGAGCGGCCGGGGGCCCCGGCCCGTGGGACCGGCCGCGCCGGGGACACCGCCACGGGCCACCAGGGGTCCGAGGCCTCCCCCGACGACGCCGCCGTCCCCCGGGACGGCGCGCGGACCTCCGGGTCTCGGGCCACACGATCGAGGGAGGCCGCCACGACGGTCCTCCGACGCTGGTGGCCGGCGCTGACCGCCGCGTCGGCCGCGGCGCTCACCCTCGCCGGTGGCGGCGACGGCGGTGGGCTGGTGTTCCTCCTGTTCACCCTGCCGGTCATGTACCTGGCCGTCGCCGTGCTCGACCGCCCCGGCACCAGTTGGCTGATGGTGGCCCTGGTGATCGCCCTCCACTTCCTTCTCGAGGCCGCGGGCCTCACGCCCTGGCCGTTCGTCCTCGGTCTGGGGCTCCTGCTGGTCACCGCCGGACTGGTGCTCGGGCCCCTGCGGCGTCCGGGGGTGTTCGCGCTCCAGGTTCCGGCGCTCGCGCTGTTCGGCGGCGCCGGGCTCCTCACCCTGGTCGTCTCCCCCGAGGCGGCGGTCGCGGTGGTCGCGGTGGGACTGCTGACGCATGCCGCCTGGGACGCGGTGCACTGGTGGAGCGGGAAGGTGATCTCTCGGTCCCTCGCGGAGTGGTGCATGGTCTACGACACCGCCGTGGGGTCCACCGTTCTGGTGATCCTGCTGATCAGGGCGTTCTGACCCTTCCGAGCCGTCCGGACACCCACCGGGCCCCGGCCGTCCGAGCTCCGGGCGACCGGGGCCCGCACGACGGGGCCCCCACACACGACCCGATCCGCCCCACGGGCGAACGTCCCGGGGCCGGCGCTCGTCAGCGCTGGCGGGCCACTCTCAGCGTCCTCAGCCGGTTGAGGACCGCGACGATCTCGTGCCTGCGCGGCAGGGCGTAGTCACCGCCGAAGTCGGCGCCGAGCAGGGTGACGCCCTCCTTGGCCAGCGCCTCCTCCAGGGAGTCCAGGGCCTCGGCCACGGTCCGGTGCCCGTCCAGGTGCCGTCCCCGGACCAGTGTGCGCAGGGCCAGACCGGCGCCGGTGATCTGTCCCGGGTCCACGAACTGTTCCACCGCGCGCACGTCGACGTCGCTCTCCCCGTAGACCAGCACGTCCATGTCCCGGCGCTTGATCCGGCTGCGCCCCTTGGCGGTGTCGTCGTCCACCGAGCCGGGGTCGACCACCCGGGCCCGGGGCAGGGCGAACTCCGCGTCGGAGCGGTCATGGGCCAGCGCGCGGGCCCGTTCGGTGACGTCGTGCGGGTGGTAGGCGTCCAGCATGATCACCTGGTCGGCGACGTCGAAGTAGTCGCCGCTGCCGCCCATGACCAGGACGGTGGAGACCCGGTGCTCGCGGTGCAGGGGGCGCACCAGGTCCACGAAGGGCACCAGGGGTTCCCGGTCGCCGTGGACCAGGGCCTGCATGCGTTCGTCGCGGATCATCAGGTTGGTGGCGGTGGAGTCCTCGTCCACCAGCAGGGTGCGCGCCCCGGCCTCCACCGCCTCGCAGATGTTGGCCGCCTGCGAGGTGGAGCCGGAGGCGTTCTCGGTACGGAAGTCGCGGGTGTCGGCGCCGGTGGGCAGGTTGCGCACGAAGGGGCTGACGTCCACCCGCTCCACGCGGCGGCCCTCCTCCGCCCTGATCTTCACCGCGTCCTCCCGGGTCACGACCAGCTCGCGACCGTCACCGGGAACGTGGTCGTGGACACCGCGCTCCAGGGCGTGCAGCAGGGTGGACTTGCCGTGGAAGCCACCGCCCACGATCAGGGTGATGCCCTCGGGCACCCCCATGCCGGTGACCGTGCCCGCGTGCGGGAGGTCCACACTCACGCGCAGGCTCTCCGGCGCGTCGAAGGGCACCACGCCCTCCCCCGTCATGGGTTCGTCGCTCACGCCGCTGCGCCGGGGCAGGATCGCCCCGTCCGCGACGAAGGCGACCAGGCCGCGGTCGGCCAGGCCCGCCCGGAGGGCGACGGCGTCCACCACGGTGTCGGCGAAGGCCTCCGCCTCCGCGTGGTCGATCTCGTCCCAGTCGAGGTCGTCGACCAGCGCCGGGAGGGTACGGCACAGCTCCCGCTCGGCGGTGCGTCCGTCGATCCGGCGGCCGTGCCCGGGCAGGTCCACCCCGATCCGGAGGTCGAGGGCGCCGCCCTCGGTGATCTGGCACGAGGAGCGGGCGATGACCTCCTGTCCCCCGGTGTCGATCTTCAGCAGCGATCCCCGCAGCAGTCGGCGGGCGCGCCGTCCGAGGTAGTCGGCGGTGGCCCGGCGGCGCACCGGATCGGCGTGGGCGCTCGCGGGGATACCGGCGTCGGGCCGCAGGACGCGGATGCGCGAGGGCGGGGCGAAGGGGTCGGCCTGGACCCGCTGCACCGTCAGGGTGAAGTCCCCGAAGTCCCAGTTACCCTTGAGGGACTTGTACCGGCCGTAGGAGGCGCCCTGCATCCGGAGGAGTTCCTCGGACAGCCGCGCCTCGTCGCGGACCCCTCGGATGGGTTCGGGTTCGGGCCTGCGCCCCGCACCGCCCCGGCCACCGCCGCCTCCGCCGTACCGGCGTCCCTGGCCGCCGTTCCCGCGCCGCTCCGTCATCGTCTCCCCCGGTGTCGCTACGAACTGGTGCCCCCGCCAGATTAGGACTTCTGTGCGAATCCCGCTCCGCCCCTGTGGACAACCGCGTCGAACGCCACGCCTCGAACCCGACCACCCGCGCACCCGCCTGCTCCCGCCCCACTCCCGCTGGGTCGGCCCGATCCACGCCCGGCCGCCCCACGAGGTTCCCCCGGAGGTGCGGCACCCGGTGGACACCGCCCGCGGGGCCGACCACGCGTCGTCCACCGCGCGATGGACGACTTCGGTCACCGGGACGTCCTCCTGCGGGTCCTCCACGAGCGGGGAACGGCTCCGCCGGGCCCTGGAGTCCCTGCTCCGCGACCCCCGCCTGCGCGCCCGCGCGGAGGAACTCCGGGGTCTTCTCGGCGGAGTCGACGGCGCCGGGAACGCCGTCGACCACATCCACGCGCGCACACCGAACCGCATGACTCCCGACGGGGTCCGGCGTGTGGCCGGGCCCCGGAAAAGGGCTGGAGGTCCCGGGGACCGGCGGGTTGGATGGTCCCGGAGGTGAGGCCCGTGCGCCCTGCTGTGGGAGACCCCCTGAGAGCCTGCCCGGAGTGCCCCGGGCCCGAGTACGGCGGGGCTCCGGACTGTGCGCGGTGCCGGGCCCTGGTGGACGCGATCCTCACGGAGGAGTGGGAGGCGTTCCTCCTCCGTGAGGGGCTGGAGGACGGGCCCGAGGTGGCCGCGCTGGTCGTCCAGGAGCCGGACCGGCACGACTGGCGGGTGGTGGACGCCGCGCTGGAGCGACTGGTGTGCCCGGAGTGCGGACACGCGTCGGGCCGGGGACCGGTGGGGTGCGGGCCGTGCGCACTCGCGCACGGGTTCCGCTACGCGGCGGTCGAGACGGACCGGCCGGGGGCCGTGCCGGGGAACGAACACGCGGTCCGGGTGAACGTCTCGGTGGTGCGCCGCCCGCACGGCGTCTCCGCGCGCGAGGTCCTGGTCCGGCGGCTCCTGCTGCCCCGGTTGCTCTCCGGTGACCTGCCGACGACGGCCCGGGCACAGGCCGCGAAGGACCGGATCAACGGGATGGGGCTCGCGGAGATCGAGGCGCTCTTCCCCCGGATGCTGGAGTCGCCCGGCGCCGACCTTCCCTGAGGCTCCCAGGCCTCTGGGGTCGAGCCGGGTACGGGGTTCTCGGCCCGACCACCAGAGGGGCGTCGGCCGGGCAGGAGGGGGACCGGCGCCGACCGACGGGGAGGACGCGGCCCGTCCGGAATCAAGGGGTGCTCCGGTCGGGCCGCGGTCCCGACACCTCCACGGAGGGGGGTGGGGGGTGTCGTGGAACTATTCTTACCGGACCAGGGGTGGCCGCACGGGGAAAACCGGGAATTCGACGGGATCGGCTTCCCAGTCGGTGGTGTGTATCAGGCGATAGCCGCACGGAACGCCCGGTCGTGCGGGTCCACGGGGTCCTCCGCCAGATCTCCGACGAAGACCGCCACGAGCTGGCCTCCCCTCTCCGCGACCTCTCCGAGCACCCGCCGCCACTCGACCAGGTTGGGGTGCCGGAGCTCGGTGCACGCCTCGGCCGGGGCCAGGGCGTCGACGGCCGACGCGAGCTGTGCGGGCGTGAGTTCGTGGGTGGCGGTACCCGAGGTGTGCCCGCACTCGACAGCCAGGACGATGGCGGGCAGGGGGCTCGTCCCGACGTTGGTCAGCCCGAAGACCGTCCGGCCGTCCCGGTGCACGCCGACCCCGTAGGCCGCCGGGCGGCTCCAGCCGGTGTGGCCCGCTTCGAGCCTCTCGCGCGCCGCGTTGATCTCTTCCCTGGTGGCCCACTGCTCCATGGGGTCTCCTCTACAGGTTCAGGTCGCCGGTGGCGACGGTGACGGCGTCGCCTCCGATGTGCACGCGGTCCCCTTCCAGGCGCAGGTGCAGGTCACCGCCGCGCTTGGAGGCCTGGCGGGCCAGGAACTCGGTACGGCCGAGCCGCTCGGCCCAGAACGGGGCGATGACGGTGTGGGCGGATCCGGTGACCGGGTCCTCCGCGACACCCATGGACGGGGCGAAGCACCGGGAGACCATGTCGTGTCCGCCGTCGCCGGGAGCGGTGGCGATCACCATGCGGGCGGGCAGTGCCCGGATGGCGGTGGGGTCGGGGTCGAGCGCGCGGACGGTGGCGGCGTCGGCCAGTTCGACGAGGAGGTCGTTGTTGCCGCCGATCCCGGTCCACAGGGGTTCGGCGCCCAGGGCCCCGGCCAGCCCCTCGGGGGCCTCGGCGGCGGTGGCGGGGCGGGCGGGGAAGTCCATCCAGAGCCTGCCGTCCCGCTCCCGGACAGTGAGGACACCGCTGCGGGTGCTGAAGCGGATCGGGCCCTCCACGCCGAGTTCGGTGAGGGCGTGCGCGGTGGCGAGGGTGGCGTGTCCGCACAGGTCGATCTCGGTGACCGGGGTGAACCAGCGCAGTTCGAAGTCGGCTCCGGGGTCGTCGATCCGGCGCGCGAAGGCGGTCTCGGAGAGGTTGAACTCGGCGGCGATCCCCTGTGCCCAGACGTCGGGGTAGGTGTCGTCCAGCACGAGGACTGCGGCGGGGTTGCCCGCGAGGGGCCGGTCAGTGAAGGCGTCGATCACGCGGTACTCGGGCATGGGTCCATTCTTCCCAGTGGCCCTGGTCGAACAAGGTCCGGTCGCGGGTGAAATGGACCCCATTCACCACCGTTGGCGGTTCCCCCTACTGGAGGTGGGGCTCGTCCAGGATGAACATGGTCTGGGTGCTCTTCACCTCGGGCAGGCGCTGGAGCCGCTCCAGGACGAAGGTGCGCAGGGCGGCGGCGTCGGCCACCCTGACCAAAAGCAGGAGGTCGACGTCACCGGAGACCAGCGCGGCGTGGTCCACCTCGGGGATGTCGCGCAGGTAGCCCCGGAACCTCTCCCAGGAGTGCTGTTCGATCCGCACGGAGACGTAGGCCGACAGTGCGGTGCCGTACTTCTCGGGGTCGATGACGGCGGTGAATCCCCTGATCACGCCTTCGTCGCGCAGGCGTTCGAGACGGGAGTAGGCGTTGGCCCGGGAGATGTGCGCGTTCTCGGCGACGGCACGGATCGACATGCGGCCGTCGTCGCACAGGAGCGCGATGATCCGGCGGTCGGTGTCGTCCAGCTGCACGGCCATGTGTCTTACCCCATACCGTCCGCGACGTGGACTCGTTGGATGTTGTGCGATGCCGGGCGCCCTACCGAGCAGTTCGTCCAGCATCACCCCGAAGGCATCGACAATATGGGGTGATTCGCCTCATATTCAAGACATGAAGCGCACCGATGATCGGTCTCGTCCGACTCCTCCCCCCTCGTGGGAGCCGGTGTACACGGTGGCCCCGCACCGCCGACCCCACGAACACCCCTCGTTCGGCGTTGCCGACCTCGCGGCGCCCACCGAACGCCACCGGGCCGGTCTCCGCTTCGACCAGCGAGCCGCGGCCCGCACCGGCCCCCGGGGCTGGACCCCGTAGGAACCACCGTGCCGGAGAGACCCACGGAAGGGCTCCGCACCCGCGGGCGGCGACGGCGCCGCCGGAACGACGCGGGTACGGGTGCCGTGTCGGCGGGTCACGGGCGCGTGTGAGGGCACACGGCACCAGGCCGTCGTGCCCACGGGACGGGCGGGTCGTTCGCTCAAAGGCGACCGGAGGCCCCGCCCCCACCCCGCCTCCGGGGTGACCGGGGGCGCCCGCGTCGCGCCTTGGGAAGGGGCCTCGACCGATCAGGCCCGAGCGGAGTGCACGGGCACCACGGAGAGGTCGTCGCCCAGGGCGGCCGCGATCGCGGCCGCCCTGGAGTGGTCGTCGAGCCGCCGTGTGAGGTAGGCGCAGGAGTGGCCGTGGCGCAGGGACCGCCACACGGCCGACCCTCCGATCCCGCCCTTGGCGATCTTGGCGTCGTCCCGCAGGAACCCCAGGGTCCAGGTGAGCTCGGTGCCGAAGACCTCGTCGTACCCGGTGGCCTGGGGAGCGAGGTACTCCTCGTGCGCCTCACGCCCGAGGAGCGCGCGCAGCGGACCGTCCTCGTCCGTGATCCCGTCCAGGAACCCGGCCAGCCCGGTGGCGCTCGCGTGCAGGCTGACCGCGCCGAACACGGACCCGCGCCAGGCCTCGGAATTGACCAGGGCCGGGTCGAGGGGGCCGTCCGGGACGGCGAGCCAGTCCGCGGCGGGCTGCGCTCGGGGCCAGTCCGGACGCGCGTACTCGACGTCCGCGACGCGGGCGAGCGCGTGTTCGGGCACCCCGAACCACGCGTCCAGCCCCAGCGCGGGTCCCACCACCTCGCGGAAGACCGCGCCCAGGGTGGTTCCGGCCGCCGCGCGCAGGACGCCGTCGATCAGGTGCCCGTACGTGAGGGCGTGTTCTCCCATCCCGGCGCCGGGGGCGTACTCGGGCTCCGCGTTCGCGAGGCTGTCCAGGAGCCCGGCGTCGTCGAGGGGGTCCAACGCCTCGGCGGCGCGGGGGAAGCGGGGCGGTCCCGCCCGGTGGGTGAGCACGTGGCGCAGGGTGGTGCGTTCCTTGCCCCTGACCCCGTATCCCTTCCAGTGGCGCGCGACGGGTGTGTCCAGGTCGAGCACTCCCCCGCCGGTCGCGGCCAGGGCCGCCAGCGCGGCGAAGGGCTTGGAGACCGAGTAGGTCTGGACGAGGGTGTCGTCACTCCAGGGGCGGCCGCGCGCGGTGTCGGCCCAACCACCGTTCAGCCGGACCACCTCGCGGCCCTCCCGCCACACCGAGAGCCCCGCTCCGGTCTCCCGGCCGTCGTCCACCAGCCCCTGGAAGACCTCGCGCACCCGTTCGTAGCCGTCCTCCGCGTACCCGTCGACACGCATGGCGCTCCCTCCGTTCATGGGCGGCCGTGGGTCGGCCGACCCACCAGAATATACCCCCTAGGGGTATATTCGACAACGGAGTGCGCACAGCACAGGGGCCGCGATCGTCGATCGCGGCCCCTGGCCTACCCACTCTCCGAGGGCCAGCGCCCTACGGGAGTCTCATTTGTTTCCCCCCGCCAGAAGGAACACCTGGCTGTGGACTCCCGTGGTCACGGATGACCGGGGTGGGTCCGGGGGTGGTCGTGTCGGAGCTAGCGTCCGAGCAGCTTGTCGAACAGCGTGGCGATGCCGTGACGGCCGTCGCTCTCCGCCATCAGGCCCTTGCCGCCCTCGTCCTCGGCACCGGCGTGGGCACCGGACGGACGACGGGTCCAGGCGAAGAACATCGCGATGAGGATCGCGGGGATGATCGCCAGGGTGAGCAGACCGGCGGCGGAGGGGGTGCCCTCAGCGCCCGTCAGCCCGAAGCCGGACAGGTCGTTGGCCGCGGTCTCGGCGGTGACGCCGGGGTCCTGGTCCTCCTGCTCGGCAGCGGCGGGAGCCTCGTCCTGCTGCTCCTCCTCGGAGGTCTCGTCGGAGGCGTCCTTGGACTCCTCCTTCTTCTCCTCCTTCTTCTCCTCGTCCTTCTTCTCCTCCTTCTCCGCCTTCTCCTCGGGGAGGTACTTGGCGGGGATGTCGGAGACGGCGTTCTCACACTTGTTGCCGGACTGGTTGAACGGGTGAGGAGCACCCTCGGTCCCGTTGCCGTCGCCCCACTTGGTGATGAAGTACTCGACCTCGGCGTGGCCGTTGCCACCGCTGACGACGAGCGAGTTCTCGTCGAAGCTCTCGCCCATCATGTCGGCGAAGGTCTTGCCGTCGATGTCCAGAAGGACGTCGCAGTTCTCAGAGGGGACACCGGGACCGCGGTCGCCGATGAAGAACTCGTACTCCTCGCCCTCGTGGACGATGAATCCCTCGGTGCCCAGCGGCCAGCTGGGGCTGGAGAACAGCCCCTTCTGCATGGGTTCACCACCGGCGGGCATCCCGGTGTCTCCGTTGATGCCGGAACCGTCGTCCCAGAAATAGGTCGCGGTGACTTCGCCGTACTGAATGGGAGTGTCGTTGCTCATGAAGTAATAGCCAGGTTGACGACAGAAGCCGAGAAGACCGGGCCATGACGCGTCGGGGCACACGAACCGAAAGGTTCCGCGTTCCGGACTGGTGTCATGCCATGGCGCGCCCCGCGTCGCTGGCGGCGAGTGGCGGGGTGGGAACGGGGGGCCGGATCGGCTCCACCGGACAGCTGCGCGTGGATTCGCGCTGCTCGTTCCCGAGAGAGATGAAGAGGTCTCGATTTCCCTTCCGGCTCGCAGGCCGGTCAAGGGCTCGGCACCGGATCGCTAAAGGTCCATAACGAACCGGTCACGAAGGACACTAACCCAGGCTTTGGCAAAGTGCCGAAGGACTCCGGGTAAAATGACAGGGCGTGTCTCCAAGAACACGGAACGGCGTCGCTCTCGGAGAACCCGCAGGTCACGGGATTGGCTTCACCGCAGGGGATTCCGGTCTCACCGGGGGCCGAAGAGCGGCCCCAGGAGTGGCCGTCGTCATAATCCAGAAAGTACCGGTACGGGGTGGACCAGACCCTCCCAAAGGGCTACGGACACGTCGAAAGGTCACGGAAGACCTGTTCGTCGGGGAGCCGGTGCGGCATCGCCACCCTGGCAAAGACGGGGCCATCCCGGTACTGGGGAGGGTCACCGGAAAGCGCCCGAGGCCCCGTGGGCACAAAGAACTCCCCGGTGGGTTGCCCACCGGGGAGTGCGACTCGGGTCAGGTGACCTGTGACCTCCGGTTGAACCGTTCGGCCCGCCACTCGCCGGACTCCACGACCTCCACCAGCGCGGTCGCGGCGTCGTACACGTCCACGTAGCGCAGGTAGAGCGGCGTGAATCCGAAGCGCATGACGTCCGGGGCCCGGAAGTCCCCGATCACACCGCGCTCAATCATCGCCTGCACGATCGGGTACCCGGCGCCCTCCTCCGGCTGGACGAGGGAGACCTGGCTGCCGCGCCGGTCGTGCTCCGCCGGGGTGATCGAGGACAGCCCCACGGAGGCGGCCCTGGCCAGGAACAGGTCGGTCATGGCCAGGCTCTTGGCCCGGACCTGGGAGAGGTCGGCCATGGCCCACACGTCCAGCCCCGCTTCCAGGGCCGCGTCGGCCACCAGGGGCTGCGAGCCGCTGAGGAAGCGTGAGACGCCCGTGGCCGGTTCGTAGTCGGGGGCGAAGTCGAAGGGCCTGGCGTGCCCGTGCCATCCGCTGAGCGGCTGCTCCGAGACCGCGTGGTGACGGCGGGCGGCGTACAGGAACGCGGGCGCTCCGGGGCCCGCGTTGAGGTACTTGTAGGTGCACCCCACCGCGAAGTCCACGTCGTTCCCGGAGAGGTCGATGGGCACCGCGCCCACGCTGTGGCACAGGTCCCAGATCACCAGGGTGCCGTGCTCGTGCGCCAGGCGGGTGATCCCGGCCATGTCCCGCAGCACTCCGCTGCGGTAGTCGACGTGGCTCAGCAGCAGGACGGCCACGTCACGCCTGGCCAGGGCCTCGGCCAGCTCTGGGCCGTCGGGGTCCACGCGGCGCTGCTCGGCGTCGGCGAGACCCACCGCGCCCTCGGTGACGTACAGGTCGGTCGGGAAGTTGCCCGCCTCTCCCAGAACCACCGTGCGGTCGGACAGGCGCAGGGCCGTGACCAGGGTCTTGAAGAGGTTGGCGGAGGCGCCGTCACCGACGATCACCTCGTCGGCACCGGCCCCGACCAGCGGGGCGACCTTGGCTCCGAGGGTGCGGGGCTTGTCCCACCAGCCCGCGTCGTTCCAGCTACGGATGAGGTTCTGGCCCCACTCGCGCTCGATCATGTCGGCGACCCGGGCGGGGGCGGAGCGGGGCAGGGCGCCCAGCGAGTTGCCGTCGAGGTAGATCACCCCTTCGGGGAGGACGAACTCCTCGCGGAGGGGGGCGAGGGGGTCCGCCGCGTCCAGGGCGGCGCAGTCCTCACGGGAGATGGGCGTCATCGGGTCCTGCTTCCTCGTGCTGTGGTGTCCTGGTCTAGATGGTGCTGCGCAGGGACCACAGTTCCGGGAAGACGTCCTTCTCGGCGTTGCGGGCCAGCCAGTTGAGACCGTTGGACCCGCCGCTGCCCGGTTTGCCGCCCATCGTGCGCTTGACCGCGACCAGGTGGAGCTGACGCCATCGTGTCACCCGCTCCGCGACGTCCACCAGGGACTCGGCCAACAGGTACAGGTCGTTCCCGGGGCGGTCGTCGGCGTAGACCTCGATCCAGGCGTGCTCGACCTCGGCGGAGGGCTCGTAGTCCTCGCTCCAGTCCCGCTCGGCTCGGGAGTCCGGGACGGGCAGTCCCCGACGGTGCAGCAGGCGCAGCGCGGCGTCGTACAGGCTGGGGCGTTCGATCAACGCGGTGAGGTCGTCGACGACCCCGCTCATCGCCTTGTGCGGACGGATCATGGCGGCGGACTTGTGGCCGAGGACGAACTCCAGCTTCCGGTAGCTGTAGGACTGGAAGCCGGAGGCCTCACCGAAGGCGTCCCGGAACCGGTTGAACTGGGTGGGTGTCATGTCCCCGAACAGGCCCCAGGTGCTGTTGAGCACGTCCTGGGCGTTGCAGGCGCTGCGCAGCCAGGCCACGGCGCCGGGAACGTCGTCCACCTCCAGCGCGTCCCGGGCGGCCTCCCAGCGTTCCTGGACGAGCGTGAACAGGAGTTCCATCACCTGGGTGCCGATGATGAAGGCGGACTCGGCTGGCTCCTTGGTGCGCGGGTTCTGGAGGCCGAGCAGGGTGTCGACACCGAGGTAGTCGGCGTAGGGGGTGTTCCTGTCGAAGCTCAGGGTGGGCCTGCCCTCGTTGCTCTCCGCCTTCGCGGCGCGGGCCTCGGCCGCGCCGACGTCGGTCGGGGCGTAGGGGCACTGCTGGGCGGACGTGGTGGAGAGCATCGGGTGTACCCCTCGTGTACTGCGCGACTTCAGCGGTCTCACGAACCTGCGTGTACGTGAACTCACATACTCGGACAATTGACCCTGATAAGGAATGGACGTCGACCACGCAAGTCGGGCACTGACCTAGCATTCGTAACAGGAAACCGACATCAGCTTTGGGAACGTGAAGTATGGCCTCACGACTGGAAACCCCGCTGGACAGCGTTGACCAGCGCGTCCTCGACGAGCTCCAACGGGACGGCCGCCTGTCCTTCAACGAGCTGTCCCGGCGGGTGAACCTCTCCGCGCCCGCCGTGGCCGACCGGGTCCGTCGGCTGACCGACCGAGGGGTCATCACGGGCTACCACGCCCATGTGGACCCGGCCGCCGCCGGTCTTCCGGTCACGGCCCTCGTACGGATGGAGTGCTTCGGGGCCCACTGCCTGCTGCGCGAGCAGTCCTCCCTGGAGCTCCCGGAGATCCTCCAGGTGCACCGGGTCACCGGCGACGCCTGCTGCGTGCTGCTCATCGCGGTGCGCTCGATGGAGCACTTCGAGGAGGTCATCGACCAGCTCGCGGAGCACGGCCGCCCCTCCAGCACCATGATCCTGTCCAGCCCGGTTCCCTGGCGCGCCGTCACCGCCCCCCGGACCCGCTGACGGCGGTCCCCGTGATCGAGGGGCTCACGAACACCGCGCCCCTCGGGCCGGGCGGTCAGGGCGGTCCGTCCCCCATCGCGGGGCTCACATGAACGGAACGGAAGGGTGACGGGGCCGTGCGCTCCGTTCGTTCGTCGACCCCCGTGGTACCCGCGCCAGGTCGACCGCGGGCCGGTGGCGGGGGCGGGGGCGCGAGCAGGCGGGACCAGCCGGGCCGCGCGTCTAGGGTTGACCGGTGAGCGTACTGATCGACAGCCCCGTCTGGCCGGGTCCCCGTGGGTGGCGCTTCGCCCACCTGGTGAGCGACAGCTCCTTCGAGGAGCTCCACTCCTTCGCGCGTGAGCTGGGAGTCCCCTCCCGGGCCTTCGAGCGGGACCACTACGACGTCCCCGAACACCTGCACGCGCGTGCCCTGGATCTGGGGGCCGAGCTCGTCACCGGTCGGGACCTGGTCACCCGTCTGCGGGCGGCGGGGCTGCGCCGCCCCAAGGGCGGCGGCTCGGAACAGGCTCCTCCGCGAGCTCGCGGCTGAGCCGGTCCACCTCAGCGAGCATGTTGGACCGGGCGCGGGGCTCCCAGTGCGTCCGGCCGAACTCCGTGTGGAACAGGTGCGGGCTCTCCAGCAGCGAACGCAGGACCCGCAGCCGTCCGGCCCGGAACACCCGGTCGGGGTAGCGCCAATACTCGGCGCGCACCGCCGAGGTGTAGGCCAGGTACTTCTCCGGGGCTCCCGCCAGGGTCGACAGGTCGGCGTCGGAGAGCACCGCGCCGTTGGCGTCCCCCGGCTCGGGCCGGTGGTCCCTGGTGACGCCCACCAACCGCACCACCTCGGAGATCAGTACCGGGTCCTTTCCCAGGAGCGCGAGCAGACGGTGCGCCAGAGCCTCGCTCTGGTCCTCGTCGTGCCCCGGGTTGCCCTCGTGGACGGCGTCGTGGAACCAGACCGCGTACCGCACGGCGTCGACGTCGCGGGCCTCGTCCTGGAGCACGTCCACGGCCCGCAGGGTGCTCCACAGGTGGGAGAGGGTGTGGTACCGCCGGTGGTCCTCGCTCCAACGACCGAGGAGCTCGTCCCCGACGGCGCGGGAATCGCAGTCCTCACCGGCGAGCTGACGCCAGGAGGCGGCGAGGAGGACGGCGTCCTCCTGTCGCAGGGGGTGGAAACGGTCCTCGGAGCTCATGTGATCAGTCTTCCCGTCCGGGCCCGGCCCCAAAAGGTCAGCGCGCGGAGTCCTCGACCAGTCCGGCCTCGTGGGCGAGGACGGCCGCCTGGACCCGGTTCCTCAGGCCCAGACGGTGGAGGATGGCGCTGACGTAGCTCTTGACCGTGCCCTCCACGAGGAAGAGGCGTGCCGCGATGTCCGCGTTGGACAACCCGGCGCCGACCAGGGCGAGCACGTCCCTCTCGCGGTCGGTGAGTGCGGCCAGGCGCGCCGCCGCGGCGGCCTCCTTCGCCGCTCTGCCACCGCCGAACCGATCGATCACCTGGCGGGCCACCCTGGGCGACAGGTAGGCGCCGCCGTCCGCGACCGCGTGCACCCCGGCGATGAGCTCACGGGGGTCTCCCGCCTTGAGCAGGAACCCGCTGGCACCGTCCCCGAGCGCCTGGGAGATGTAGGCGTCCTCCCCGAAGGTCGTGAGGATGACGACCCGGGTGCCAGGAGCCACCCGCAGGATCTCCGCGCAGGCCGCGAGCCCGTCCATCCGGGGCATGCGGATGTCCAGGAGCACCACGTCGGGACGGTGGGAGAGCACCAGCTCCACCGCCTGGCGGCCGTCCGCGGCCTCCGCGACGACCTCGATGCCCGGATCGCTCTGGACGATCGCCCGCACACCCGCGCGGATCATCGCCTCGTCGTCGGCGAGCAGCACTCTGATCACCGTGTCACCCGTCCCGGTCGCGACGTCCCACAGGTCATCTCGTCAGCCTCTCCTTGGACACCAGCACCCCGTCCTCGAAGCACAGCTGGTAGAAGTCCACGTCGTCGTCGAACATCCCCGCGGAGTCGCGGTACTGCTCACAGGCGGGGTCGGCGGAAGCGAACTCCGCCAGGCGGGACTCCGTGATCCGCAGCGGCTGGTCGGGGAGGGGAAGGTCCTCGCGGTGCGCGCCCACGGCGAGCGCCGCGAACTGCTCCGGTGGCAGGGTGCTGTCCGCGAGGATCTCCGCGAGGACGTAGTAGACCGTGGCGACCACGAGGACGACCACGACGACCGGTGCGGCCACCAGGGCCAGGGTCCACGGCTGGACCCGTCTCCGAGCCGCCCTGTGGAGCTGCTCGATCTCCTCGCCCTCCCTCACCTCGGCACCGTCGAGGGGGAGGGTGGCGCACACCCGCCACCCGTCCTCGTGGGGTCCCGCGGTCAGCGCCCCACGCGCCAACCGCACCCGCTCCCCCAGCCCGGTGAGGCCGTGGCCGCCACCGGAACCCGGCTCCCGCCCCGGCCGCTCCGGTGCCCGGTTGGTGACGCCTACCTCCACCCGGGTGTCGTCGGCGGTCAGCCGCACCTCCACGGGGGCGCCCGGCGCGTGCTTGGTGGCGTTGGTCAGGGACTCCTGCACCACACGGTGGACGGCACGGTCCACCATCGGCGGGAGCGCGTCGAGGGGGCCCTCGCTGACCAGGACGACGTCCACCCCCGAGTCGCGGGCCCGTTCGACCAGGGCCGGGACGCCCTCACCAGTCGGGGCGGTGGGGGCGGGTTCGGTGCCGGTGTCGGGGCGCAGGACCCCGATGACCTCGCGCAGACCGGCGGTGGCCGCCACGGCACCGGCGCGCAGCCGGGCGATCTCCTCGCGGTGGTGCTCGGCCAGGTCCGGGGCGACCTCCAGGGCACCGGCGCGCAGCGCGATCAGGCTGAGGTCGTGGCCCAGCGAGTCGTGCATGTCCTGGGCGATCCGGGCGCGTTCGCGCAGGCGGGCCCGGTCGGCGGTGAGCCGCTGTTCGAGCTCCAGCTGGCGGGCGTGCTCCCAGCCCGCCCGGCCCAGTTCCCGGTGCTGGCGACGGTAGACGCCCACCAGCCAGGGCAGCGCGGTGCAGAACAGGAGGGTGGATCCGGCGGTGACCCAGAGTCCGGGGGTCTCGTCCAGGTGGCGGAGCACGAGCACCGCCATCGCCAGGCAGAGGCCCGCGAAGAGCGCCACCGCGGGGCCGACCCGTCTCGACCGGCGTCCGGCCAGGTAGGCCACGCACACCAGGAGGACCATGAAGGCCTGGGACCACGTGCACACGAGCACGGCCACACACGGGGCCAGGAGGGGGAAGGTGCGGCTGAGCACGATCACGGCCCCCGCCAGGACCACCAGCGCGGGAACGGGCAGGGCGGGTGCGTACCCGGCGACGGTGAAGGCGTGCGCCTCGGACAGCAGGACCAGGGACACCCCGAGCCACAGCAGGAGGTCGCGCACGACGGAGCCCCGGGTGGGCCATCCGGGTGCCGGGAACCGGCGCGGTACGAAGTCCATGCTGGTGAACCTACACAGCGGCACCGGCCTCGGGACACCAACGAAAGTCAGGGTTCGTCCGCCTCCTGGGGAGATCCACCTATCATGGGATGGTTTGCGGCCGAGGGCGACGGCGCGGCACACACGAGACAGAACGAGGCTGAATGTCACCCCTGGAGACCCTGCGACGGATGCACCGGATCGCCGGCTGGCCGCTGCTCCTCGCCACCTTCCTGGCCCGGCTCCCCGTGTCCATGACGCTGATCGGGCTCCTCACGCTGGTCACCAGCACCACGGGCAGCGTCGGAGCCGCCGGACTGGTCTCCGGGGCGTTCGCGCTCGGTGAGGCGATCGGCGGGCCGATCATCGCGCGCTTCGCGGACCGTCACGGTCAGCGCGTCCCCGTCCTGGTCATGGCGATCATCGACGCGGCCCTCATCGGAGCCCTGGTGGCCGCCGTCACGACGGACGCCCCGCTGACCGTCCTGGTCGCGCTGGCGGCCGTCGGTGGTCTGTGCATGCCCCAGGTGGGACCGATGGCCCGCACCCGCTGGGTGGTGCTGATCCGCAGGGGCCCCGACCGCGGCCTGGAGCGCGAGCGCTCGGTCTCCGCCGTGATGTCGGTGGAGGGCGTCCTGGACGAGGCCTCGTTCGTCCTGGGTCCGGCGCTGGTCGGGGTCCTCACCCTCACCCTGTCCCCCTCCGCGAGTGTGCTCGGCGCGGCCGTCCTGATCGGCGTGTTCGGCACCGTCTTCGCGCTGCACCCCACGGCCCCGCCCGGGTCGGCCCCGGTGCGCGGCGCCGAGGGGAGCGTCACCCGGCCCGCGCTGCTCCTGCTCGCCGTGCCGATGTTCTGCCAGGGGTTGTTCTTCGGCGGCATGTCGACGGGTGTGACGGCGTTCGCGGACAACGCCGGGCACGGTGACCTGTCCGGGCTGATGTACGCGGTGATGGGCTCCAGCAGCGCCCTCGCGGGGCTGATGATGGCCTCGCTGCCGGTGGGCTTCACACTGACCGCGCGGACCCGCGTGGCGGCGGGCGGCCTGGCGCTGCTCACCCTGCCGTTGTACCTGGAGCACGGGCCGGCGACCCTCGCGGTCACCATCCTCGTCCTGGGCGTCGCGATCGGCCCGCACCTGGTGAGCCTGTTCGGACTGATCGAGCGGGCCGCCCCGCCCAGCCGCCTCTCGCAGTCGATGTCGATCATCCTGAGCAGCCTGATCCTGGGCCAGGCCCTGGGCTCGATGATCTCCGGTTCCCTCGCTGACTCCTACGGGCACCAGGGTGCGTTCGCGCTGGCCACGGCGGGCGGCGTGATCTCGCTGGCGGTGACCACGCTGGTGCTGCGCGCCCGGTGGTACGAGCGGCCCGCCTCCCCCGACAGCGCTGGAACCGAGCCACCGGTGACCAAGGACACGGGACTGAATTCCCGGGCCTGACCTGGGAGAACGTCGCACTCCTCGCTGAGGGCGTCAATCCCCCGTCACGACGGGGGGCGGTGTCCCCGAGGTGTGCGTAGGCTTGTCCACCGTGCTCGATCTGTTCAGGACGCTGGCCCCCCGCGCCGGTCTCCACCGCGAGGCCACACCGCCTCCTCCGATCGCCGGGATCTCCCGCGTGGTCCTGTCAGTGCGCGACCTCGACGTCAGCGTGCGCTTCTACCGCACCGTCCTGGGCCTGCGTCCGGAGTACCCCGAGCAGGCCGAGGGGCCGCCCCTGACGGTCCTCCCCCTCCCCGGCGGGCCGGACGTCGCCCTCGTCCAGCAACGGGACAACTTCAAGGGGCGCTTCGACAGCCGGCACTGCGGTCTGGGCCGCCTCACGCTGGCCGCCGCCAACCTCGGCGTCCTGGAGGCCTGGGAGGACCGCTTCACCCGGATGGACGTGGAGCACACCGCGGTCGTGCACACCGAGGAGGGCTCGACCCTCGTCTTCCAGGACCCCGACGGCACCGAGCTCGCCCTGTTCGTGCCCGCCGAGCCCGACACCGGCGAGGACTAGGTCGTGCTCTGTGGATCACTCCGCGCTCGCGACCGCCGACACGTCCCAGCCGGTCCCGGCCCGGGAAGGACCCGGGGCCGGGCTCGTCGTCACTCGCTGGGGACGGTCTTGAGCCTGATGTCGCGCTCGCCGAGCTCGTCCACCGCGGAACGCGGCAGGCGGTCGTCGGTGACGATCAGGTCGAACTCCTCCAGGCGGGCCACCCGGAAGGTGCCGAACTTCCCGTACTTGGTGCTGTCCACCACCAGGACGCTCTTGGAGGCGATGCGCAGCAGCTCCTGCTTGGCGATCACCTTGGCCTCGGAGGGCGTGGTGGAGCCGCGCTCGGCGTCCCAGGAGCTGCTCGCGATGAAGGCGAGGTCCACGTTGACCTGCCGCAGGAAGTCGGCGGTGAACTGGCCGACGGAGGAGTGGTCGGAGTGTGAGACCACTCCCCCGGTGTGGATCAGTTCGATCCCCGGGTACTCCATGAGGTGGCCGACGACGTTGAAGTCGCTGGTGATGACGGTCAGCCCGACCTTGTCCGTGAGGAGCGGCACCATCTGGAGGGTGGTCGTGCCCGCGTCCAGGTAGATGGTGAAGTTCTCACGCACGAGCTCGGCGGCGGCGCGCGCGATCGCCCGCTTGGCGGGCACCTCCAGCTGGGCCTTGGCCAGGTAGGAGGGTTCGCTCTTGAGCCGGGCCGCCAACCGCACGCCTCCGGTGACCGACAGGACCTTGCCGTCGTTCTCCAGGGCCTGGATGTCGCGACGCACGGTCATGTGGGACACGGACAGCATCGACGTGAGCTCGTTGATACTCAGCACGTGGCGCTCCTGGAGGAGCTTCAGGATGTGCTCTCGCCGCTGGTCCGGGATCATCGTTCGCCTCACACTCGGGGGCCTGGCCTGCGGGTGCCGTTCGGATACGACACCCCTTATCGAAGTTTCCCAGGTAGCCGTACCCAGGACGTGCCCCCACGACGTGAGACCGCTCGCAATCGGGTCGCGACCGCTCGGGAACGCGGCCCGCCGCCCGGCCGTCCAGGGACGCCTTGGTGGGCGTTTTTCCTGTTTGCACCACGTAACCCCGGGGTCTTTGCCACTCTTGACTCCATGACGTTGTCCATCGCACTACGCGGAGACACCGCACGATTCCCCGGGAACACGCTCCCGGCACTGCGCTCGGCTCTGCGCGCCGGAGCCGACCTGGTCAAGATCGACGTCCACCTGACCTCGGACGGGTATCCCGTCCTGGTGGACGAACGTGTCGTGGCCCTCCCGGGTTCCCCGCCGCACCAGGTCGCGGACCTGACCCTGGCCGAACTCGCCGCCGCCAGGGACGACGTGGAGCGGCGGATACCCACCCTCATGGAGGTCATCGCCGAGTTCGGCGGCGGGGACACCGCTCCGCTGCTGGTCGACGCGGCCTCTCCGCAGGCGGCGCTGGCCGCCGACACCGTCCTGCGCGAACACGGGTTCGGTGACCTGGCGTTGTTCACCGGACCGCTGGAGACGCTCCAGGCGTTGCGGGCCCGCAGCCCCGGAGCCCGGATCATGCTCGCCTGGGAACAGCCCGGCCCGCCGCCGGAGGAGGTGGCCCGCACGCTCCGCCCCACCTTCCTGGGATCGCACTTCTCGCTGGTGGACCGGGAACGGGTGGCCGACCTCCACCGGCACGGTTTCGGGGTGGTGGCCTGGACCGTGAACGAGTTCCCGGAGATGGCCCGTCTCATGGGAATGGGCGTGGACGCGCTCGCCACGGATCGCGTCGACGACCTCGTTTCCCTGACTTCGGGACGCGCCCAGGAAACGGTGACGGGGCCGCCGTGAACGACCGTGCGCGCGGCACGGAATGGAACGGCGACACTTCCCGTTCCGTTCCGGGAAAGCACCGGTACATCCGGTGCGCCGTTCACGTGTTCCACGGCACCACCTGGAGGAACGGACGACGAATCCCCCACACGGTGCCGGCGGGAACATCAACACCACGCGCACCCTGAATGACAGTTTCTCCGGTCAATTCCACCGTTCCGCACTATGTGTCGACCGTTCGCGGATATCGTTGTCTCCCCTTACGTCCGCGGTGCACACCGACCGATGAGAAACGACGAATGACGGCCGATCACCCCCCGAACGCACTTCGCACGACGGCACCCGTCCTGGACTGTGCGGCCCGGCTGTTCGCCGAGCACGGTTCGCGCGGGATCGCCATGTCCGACCTGACCCGGATCATCGCCACCGAGACACGCACCGACGCGGCGTGCCTCAGACGTGCCTTCCCCACCCGGTTCGACCTCTCCTACGCGGTGGTCTTACGCGCCACCCGCGAGCGGGTCGGCGGCCAGCTGGCCGCCGACGCGCCCGGGAACTCCCCCACCGAACGCATGTCCAGCCTGGTCCGCAGACACGTGAACTCGGGCTGGCGGCACCGGTCCGCCATCGCCCTGAGCCAGGAACTGCTGCCCACCCTGCGCGCCATCCACCCCGTCCGGCACCGGGAGATCAGCTCGCTGCACCGGACCTACCGCGAGCACGTGCGCGAGATCATCGTGGCCGGGGTGACCGCCGACCAGTTCCGGATACGGGACACCGGCAGGGCCACCGACAGCGTCCTGGAAACCTTCGACTCCCTCCTGCACTGGTACGACCCCGGGGCCGGGCTCAGCCTCAACGACCTGGGCGGGGTGTACGTGGACCTGGTGATCCACCACCACCTGCGCTGTCCGCGCTGACCGCGACGGTTCAGCCCCCGACCAGCTCGTACAGGTCCACCGACTCCGCGACAGCCCGCAGCCCCGCGTCGTTGGGGTGCAGGTGGTCACCGGAGTCGAACTCGGGACGCAACCGCTCCGGAAGCGCCGGATCCCGTAGCACCGCGTCGAAGTCCCACACCCCGGTGAAGACCGATTCCGGGTCCGACGCCTCCGAACGCAGGTGGGCGTTGACCCGCTGGCGCGCCTCCTCCACCTCCGGGGTGCACCGTGAACCCCCCGCGCACGGGGCGAGCGTCGCCACGAACACCCGCACCCCGTGCTCCTCCGCCGTCAGGGCCAGCCTCCCGAGCCCGGCGACCACCACGTCCGGGGTGGCGCCCCAGCGCAGGTCGTTGATCCCCGCGAAGACCACGAGGGCCTCCACGCCGTTCTGCGCGAACACGTCCCGCTGGGCCCGGTGCAGCATGCTCACGCCGCTGGCGTAGGTGGACACGCCCTCCCCCGGGTAGCCGTCCGAGGTGATCCGGTTGCCCGCCACTCCGAGGTTGAGCACGCCCAGGTTGGGCAGGTCCTGGCTCCGGTGCAGCCGTGCGCTGAGCACGTCCGGCCAGCGCGCGTGCCCGTCCCGGGTGGAGCGCAGCCCGTCGGTGATCGAGTCGCCGTAGGTCACCACCGCCCCGGGCCCGTCCGTCACCTCGACACCCGTGAGGAAGGGCCACTGCTCGACCAACCCGGTGAAGGGTTCTCCCGTGCGGTCCAGGGTCTGGTCACCGCTGCCGGGGACGCTCGTGTAGTTGGTGTCGACCGACGCGTAGTGGATGGGCGCGGCGGTCACCCGCTCGGGCAGGTGGACGCTGACCAGGAGTTCGGTCTGCGGGGGCAGGAGGAGGTCGACGGGGTCGGTGACCAGTCTCCCTCCGGCGGGGATGACCGCGCCGGGAGCCCCGTCGAAGGTCAGCGGGACCGCCGCTCCGTGGGTGGCGGCGCCCTGGCCGCGCAACGAGACCGAGACCGCGCCCAGGGTGACCGGGCGGGCGGCGAAGGTGTTGTCGAACCGCAGGCGCGCCTTGTGACCGCCGGTGGTGGTGCGCACGGTCATCCGCAGCGTCTGGTCCTCCCAGGGGCCGACCGACGCGTACCCGGAGACGGCCCGGGCCCAGGTGCCGGTCCAGGCCTGTGTGGCCGGGCGCCCGCCCAGGGAGAACACGTGCAGGCTAGCGTCGTCGTCGGCCACGGTGGGCAGGACGACGTGGTCGACCTCCCGGCCCTGGTCGAGCGGTACCGAGCGGGCGTAGAGGCGCACGGAGCCGATGGCGCCCTGCCCGAATCCCGTGGCCGAGTTGGCGTAGGGCAGGGACAGGGCGGCGTCCCCGGCCGGACCGGCGGCCCAGTCGGGCACGGAGAGGGGGAAGTCCTGGGTGGTGCCGTCCGCGTAGACCACCCGGCCCTCGCCACGGACGTCGGCGCCGGTGCCGTCGGTGCGGGTACCGGTGGCCAGGAAGGTCAGGGAGTCCCACCGGGCGGGTGCGGCGGACAGGGCCACGGACTGGCCGTCGGCGGTCACGTGGTCCGGGCGACCCGGGCCGTAGGCGGGGAGTTCGAGCGGCGTGTCCAGGAGGACCAGCTCCTGCCCGGGGCGCCAGCCCGCCGCCGCCAGGGTGCGGGCGGAGAGGCTGTTGCCCGCACCGTCGAGGTCGGCGGAGCCCACGGTGCCGTCCTGGGAGACACCGGTCCCGTCGAGGACGTCGGAGAGCGGGAGCGCGCCGGACTCGCCACGCTCCTCGGCGGGCCGTACGGCGACGTCGCGGGAGACGCTGGCGTTGAAGGCGACCAGCAGCAGGACCACCACGGTGCCCAGGGAGACCACCCTCAGGACGTGGTCCCAGACCGTGGCGGGCCGGTCCGTGCCGTGCCCCGCCGTTCTGCCCCCGTCCACCGCACGCCTTCCTCACCGGTTTCGTCCGTTCACCTCACGTGTTCGACGGTCCCCGCGGCGCGGTGGTTGCCGAGACGTGGGCCACGGTGCCCCTCCGACCGGCGGCCAGTCTAGGGCGTAACGGACCTATCGGGTTCCGGACCTGCCGTGAGCGGCCCAGGGACATCCACAACACGGAACGTGGCGTTTCGCACCGCGCGCGCGGGGGCACAGGCTCGTCAGGAGGTACCCCCCGTGGAGACCGGAACGATCGTCATCATCGTCGCGGCCGTGGTCATCGTCATCGGAGGAGCCGCGATCATCGCGTGGCTGGCGGTCCTCCCCGCCCTGCGCACGCGGCGGCTCAGGGCGCGGTTCGGCCCGGAGTACGAGCAGGCCCTGGCGGCGCACGGCGACCGGGACGGGGCCGAGCAGGACCTCGCCGGGCGGTTGCGCCAGCGCCGGGACACGGAGCTGCGCTCCCCCACCGAACAGGAACGCTCCGACCACGCACGCGCCTGGACCGACGTGCAGAAGGAGTTCGTCGACGACCCGGTCGCGGCGGTCCGGGGAGCCCGAAGACTCACCGACACCATCATGCGGGACCTCGGCTACCCCGACGGCCCCGTCGCGCAGGACGGCGTCCACGACGACGCGAGCTTCGAGCGGCGGGCCCGGGACCTGTCCGTGGACCATCCGGAGGCGGTCGCCCGCTACCGCGCGGCCCGTGCCGCGGGACACCTCGCGGAGGCCGACGAGACGGCCACCGAGAACCTGCGCGAGGCCCTGATCGCCTACCGGGGCCTGGTGGAGGCCCTGCTCGGCACCGAGACCACCCGCACCGCACAGGTGGAGTAAGCACACGAGGGAGGTACACATGGCGGATCGCCCAGTACGGCCCAGGCACCGTCCGGGTGCGAAACGGATCGACCCCGAACCCGTGAAGCCCCCGGCTCCGGAGCAACCGGAGACCCCCCGGACCACCGAGGTGAGAGTGCCCCGGCAGGGCAGCCCCCGAAGGACCCCCGACCCCTCCCGAGACTGGCGGCCGCAGCCCCGGGGCCTGGTCCCCGCCGAGGTGCGTGAACGCTGGGACGCGGCCCAGGGCGAGTTCGTGGACGACCCGCCGGGATCGGTGCGCGCGGCGGACGCCCTGGCCTCGGAGGTGGCCGACGCCGTGATCGCTGAGATCGAGGCGCGCCGCGCCGCCCTGCGCACCGCCTTGGAGGACGCCGACGAGGACACCGAGGCGCTGCGCGTGACGCTGCGGGACCACCGCGCCTTCGTGCGGGGGCTGGTCGGAGACGACTGACCGGTGTCCGGGAACGGTGGCGGCGACGTTCGTGACGGGTCGCCGCCGCCCCCGCAACCGAGAAGGGGGACGACGAGGGGTCGCGTGAACCTCGCCCCAGGGGTGCGACGGCACCTCGCCGTGCCGGGGGCGGGAATGGGGCGGCAGGGACTTGACGCCCTTCTTGGGTTTTATGCCCGAATCCCGCGCTGAGTGAAGGGGAATCCCGCGTGCGCGGGAAGGGTGGTTTCGACGGGTTTCGGGTCCGGGAAACGTCAGCACACATTCAGCAAGGTGGGCCCGGATCGAGTCGTGACCGACAGTACACAGCCGGGTGGGAAAGAAAGCGCCGCTGGCCTGTCGGTGCAGGCTGGCGGCGCTTTTCGTATGTTCGGAAGGGGTAGGCCGGGCAGGACTCGAACCCGCGACCCAGGGATTATGAGTCCCCTGCTCTAACCAACTGAGCTACCGGCCCTCCGTCGTCAGCAAACGTCATCCTAACAGGATGCGTCCGACGTTTCCTCGCCCGAAATCCGTTGCTCCGCAAGGCTTGCCCGCACCCGTGACGACGCGCGGAGCGCTTGGGCGCACCTTGGACGCGAGCGGCGCCGGGGGGCGGTCTAGGGTGTGATGGTGCGGCGCGCGCCAGGCCGTACCCCCTGGGCCCGGCACCGGAGCCGTCACGAACCCGTTGGTAACATCGCGGGTCGCACAACGTCGTCAGGAGAGTTCACGCATGTCCAACGCACCCGTCAACGTCACCGTCACCGGCGCGGCCGGTCAGATCGGCTACGCGCTGCTGTTCCGGATCGCCTCCGGCCAGCTGCTCGGTGCCGACACCCCGGTGAAGCTGCGCCTGCTGGAGATCCCGCAGGCCGTCAAGGCCGCCGAGGGCACGGCGATGGAGCTCGACGACTGCGCCTTCCCGCTGCTCCAGGGCATCGACATCTTCGACGACGCCACCCAGGCGTTCGAGGGTGCCAACGTGGGTCTGCTGGTCGGCGCCCGCCCGCGCGGCAAGGGCATGGAGCGCGGTGACCTGCTCCAGGCCAACGGCGGCATCTTCAAGCCCCAGGGCGAGGCGATCAACGCCGGCGCCGCCGACGACATCCGCGTCCTGGTGGTCGGCAACCCCGCCAACACCAACGCCCTCATCGCGCAGAGCCACGCCCCGGACGTCCCGGCCGAGCGCTTCACCGCGATGACGCGTCTGGACCACAACCGCGCGCTCACCCAGCTCGCCAAGAAGCTGGACGTGTCGATCAACGACATCAAGAAGCTCACGATCTGGGGCAACCACTCCGCCACCCAGTACCCGGACCTGTTCAACGCCGAGGTCAACGGCGCCAACGCCGCCAAGGCCGTCGGTGACCAGGCCTGGCTGGAGAACGACTTCATCCCGACCGTCGCCAAGCGCGGCGCCGCGATCATCGAGGCCCGTGGCGCCTCCTCGGCCGCCTCGGCCGCCAACGCCGCCATCGACCACGTGTACGACTGGGTGAACGGCACCCCCGAGGGCGACTGGACCTCCGCGGCCATCCCGTCCGACGGTTCCTACGGCGTCCCCGAGGGCCTCATCTCCTCCTTCCCCGTCACCTCCCGGAACGGCAAGTGGGAGATCGTCCAGGGCCTGGAGATCGACGAGTTCTCGCGCGGCCGTATCGACGCTTCGGTGCAGGAGCTCGTCGAGGAGCGCGACACCGTCAAGCAGCTCGGCCTGGTCTAGGTTCGGAGCGGTACCACGGTGACGGGCACGTCTCCCCTCGGGGGACGTGCCCGTCGGTGTTCCGGGCGCCGGTGAGGGGACGAACACCCCGCCGTGTCCCGAAGGGGGTCGGGGACCGGGCAGTATAGAGACCGTGAGTCTCATTGATGTGCTTCCGGCCGAACCAGAACCCGACTCCCTCTTCGAGGCGTTCGCTTTGTGGGCCGAGGAGCGGGGCCTCACCCTCTACCCGCACCAGGAGGAGGCCCTCATCGAGGTCGTCTCCGGGTCGAACGTCATCCTCAACACCCCCACCGGCTCCGGCAAGAGCATGGTCGCCACGGGCGCGCTCTTCGCCGCTCTGGCACGGAACGAGTGCGCGTTCTACACCGCGCCCATCAAGGCGCTGGTGTCGGAAAAGTTCTTCGACCTGTGCAAGATCTTCGGCACCGAGAACGTCGGCATGATGACCGGCGACGCCAGCGTCAACGCCGACGCGCCCATCGTGTGCTGCACGGCGGAGGTCCTCGCCCAGATCGCCCTGGCCGAGGGCCGCGACGCCGACATCAACACCGTCGTCATGGACGAGTTCCACTTCTACGCCGAACCCGACCGCGGCTGGGCCTGGCAGGTCCCCCTGTTGGAGATGCCCCAGGCGCAGTTCCTGCTGATGTCGGCCACCCTCGGCGACGTCAGCCGCTTCGAGGAGGACCTGGAGAAGCGCACGGGACGATCGACCGCCGTGGTCACGTCCGCCGAGCGCCCCGTCCCCCTCTACTACGACTACCGCGCGACCCCGCTGCACGAGACCCTGGAGGAGCTCCTCGGCAACGGGGACGCGCCCGTGTACATCGTGCACTTCACCCAGGCGCAGGCGATCGAGCGCGCGCAGTCGTTGACCAGCATCAACATGTGCACCAAGGAGGAGAAGGCGCGGATCGCCGACGAGATCGGCAACTTCCGCTTCACCACCAAGTTCGGCCGCAACCTGTCCCGCTACGTGCGGCACGGCATCGGCGTGCACCACGCGGGGATGCTTCCCAAGTACCGGCGTCTCGTGGAGCGGCTGGCCCAGTCCGGACTGCTCAAGGTCATCTGCGGCACCGACACCCTGGGGGTGGGCGTGAACGTGCCCATCCGCACGGTGCTCTTCACCGCGCTGAGCAAGTACGACGGCGTCCGGGTGCGCAGGCTGCGCGCGCGTGAGTTCCACCAGATCGCCGGACGCGCCGGGCGGGCGGGGTTCGACACGGTCGGCAACGTGGTCGCCCAGGCCCCCGAGCACGTCATCGAGAACGAGAAGGCGCTGGCCAAGGCGGGCGACGACAGCAAGAAGCGACGCAAGGTGGTGCGCAAGAAGGCGCCCGAGGGCTTCGTCTCCTGGGACGAGGCCACCTTCCGCAAGCTGATCGACGCCGACCCCGAGCCGCTGAACTCGCGCTTCCGAGTGAGCAACGCGATGCTGCTGAGCGTCATCGCGCGGCCGGGCAACTGCTTCACCGCCATGAAGCACCTGCTCACCGAGAACCACGACGACCGCAAGTCCCAGCGGCGCCACATCCGCGAGGCGATCGCCATCTACCGGTCGCTGCTGGACGGCGGGATCGTCGAGGCCCTGCCCGAACCGGACGACCAGGGGCGCACGGCCCGGCTCACCGTGGACCTCCAGGCCGACTTCGCGCTCAACCAGCCGCTGTCCACGTTCGCCCTGGCGGCGCTGGAGCTCCTGGACACCGAGTCCCCGACCTACCCGCTGGACGCCCTCACCGTGGTCGAGTCCACGCTGGACGACCCGCGCCAGATCCTCGGGGCCCAGCTCAACAAGGCCCGGGGCGAGGCCGTCCAGCAGATGAAGATGGACGGCATCGAGTACGACGAGCGCATGGAGCGGCTGGAGGAGATCGACTACCCCAAGCCGCTGGAGGAACTCCTCGACCACGCGTACGAGGTCTACCGGCGCGGTCACCCGTGGGTGGGCGACCACCCGCTGCGGCCCAAGACCGTGGCCCGCGACATGTACGAGCGGGCGATGAACTTCGTGGAGTACGTGGGCTACTACGAGCTCGCCCGCTCCGAGGGGCTCGTGCTGCGGTACCTGGCCAGCGCCTACAAGGCCCTCAACCAGACGGTGCCGGACGACTCCAAGACCGAGGAGCTGCGCGACCTCATCGAGTGGCTGGGCGAGCTGGTGCGCCAGGTGGACTCCAGTCTGCTGGACGAGTGGGAGCAGCTCACCAACCCCGAGGAGGAGTCCGAGGGGGAGGCGGCCGAGGCCGAGGAGAGGGTTCGGCCGGTCACCTCCAACGCCCGCGCCTTCCGGGTGCTGGTCCGCAACGAGATGTTCCGCCGTGTGGAGCTGGCCTCCCGGCGGCGCTACGGCGACCTCGGGAAGCTGTCCGAGGACGACGAGTGGAGCGGCGAGGAGTGGGCCGAGGCCGTGGAGGCGTACTACGCCGAACACGACCAGATCGGTACGGGCCCGGACGCGCGCGGCCCGAAGATGCTCCTCATCGAGGAGGAGGACGACATGTGGCGGGTCCGGCAGATCCTCGCTGACCCGGCCGGTGACCACGACTGGGGCATCAGCGCCGAGGTCGACCTGGCCGCGTCGAACGCCGAGGGCCGCGCCGTGGTGCACGTGACGGACGTGAACCGGCTGTAGCCGTTCGGGGGCCTCCGCGCGGAGGTCCCCTCAGCCGAGCAGGTGGGCGTTGACCTCGCGGACGCCCTCCGCGAGGTCGGGGCGCTCGACCACGGTGACCCCCGCCGCGGCCAGCCGCTCGGCGCCGTCGCAGTCCACGAACAGCGCCGGTTCGCGCCAGGCCAGGACCACCCGGCGCACGGGTGTGGCGAGGATGAGCTCGGTGCACGAGCGCGGGCGTGAGGCACGCGAGCTGCACGGTTCCAGGGACGAGTAGACGGTCGCTCCGGCCAGGCGCGGGTCCTCGGGGTCGATCCCGCGCAGCGCGACCTCCTCGGCGTGGTCGTGCGGGTCGTCTCGACGGGAGTACCCCGCCCCCAGGACCGCACCGTCCTCGGCCACCACGACGGCCCCCACCGAGTAGGCGGTGGCCGAGGGCGGGCAGGAGCGCGACAGCCGCACCGTCTCCGTGAGCCAGAACGCGTCGGCCCCGCCCTCCTCCGGCGCCGGTCCGCTCGTGGTCGCGTTCCGGTCCATCACCGCTCCACCGTGTCGAGGGCGTACCGGAGCACGGCGATCTCCCCGAGGGCGCGGGCCTCCACGAGGCGCATGGGCGACCCGGGGGTGTAGGGGTAGGCGCCCGGCATGACGAAGCGCGGGGCGTCCTCCTCCCCCACCAGGAACGGGGCGACCGCCAGCCGGAGCTCGTCGGCCAGCCCCGAGGTGAGGAACAGGGTGTGGATGTGGCCGCCGCCCTCGACCAGCAGGCGGGAGACGCCGCGCTGCGCGAGGTCGGCCAGGATCGCTTCGGCGGTGGGCGGGTCTCCCGCGTCCACGACCTCGGCGGGCGGGTCGGTGTCGGGGCGCCCGGCCAGGAGCCTGGTGGCGGTGGCCACCCCGGCGCCGCCGGTGTAGACGACCGCGCCCGCGTCGCCGGTGGAGAAGAGGCGTGCCCCGGGGTCCACGTCGCCGCTCCGGGTGACGACGGCCTTGAGCAGGTTCTCGGTCCGTCCCCGTGCCCGGCGGCGTTCCCTCAGGACCGGCGAGCGCACGAGGAGGCGGGGGTCGTCGGCTCGCAGGGTGCCCGCGCCGACCAGGATGGCGTCGCATCCGGCACGCAGTTCGTCGATCTCGGCGAAGTCGGCCTCGTTGGAGAGGCGCAGGCGTTCGGGGCTGGTGTCGTCGATGCGTCCGTCGATCGACATGGCACAGCTCAGGATGGTGTGGGGACGGTCCATGGCACCAGGTTAACCGGGGCCGGGGAGTCGGGGCCCGGGGCGCGTCCCCCTGGTCCGACCACCCCCTTTTCCGGTGCTTCCCTCCGACCCCGATCGTGAATGACCTTCACCGCGATTCGGCGGATTATCGCAGGCAGACGGGTGCGTTAGGGAAATTGTCCATCGCCTTTCCCCTCGTGCCCCCGGACCGATTTCACTCCCGAACGGTTCGGGACCGATGACCCGGGCCCTTCGGACGGAGCGCACCGGGAGCGGGCGCACGCGTGGGGGTGCGCTCCGGCCGCGACGGAGTGCCCGGTGAGGCCTGAGGGAAGGGGGATGCGGGTCATCGCCGGGTGGGTGCGGGGGCGGAGTGGACACGATCTCGACCCCCATTCCTCGCAAAATGGACATTGGGTGTATAAGCGCAAGTCCACGCAAGCCCGTCTTAACGTGTGACCTCCACACCTCCAAGGACGAGCCCGGTCGACGATTTTTACCACCGGTATCGTGGACTCTGTTAACAACCGCGCCAACGCGGAATAGAATCCTTTGACGCGACCCCGCGAGGGGTCATCCCAATCCTGGGAGTCGACCGCACTTCCCCACCTCAGACAAGAGGACGGCGATGTCTCGTTTCACCTCCCCCGACTTCCTGAGGCAGGCGGGGGACAACCACGTCCGGGCCAAGCCCCCGCCGCCCGTCAACCTGGCCAGGGCCAACATCAACCGGCTCCACTCCTTCCACCTCAGGGGCAAGGACCACTTCCAGGTGGACCGGGACCTGGCGGCCAAGGCCGAGAACACGGCGGCCGGGTTCGTCGACCTCGTCCTGGGGGAACGGGCCTTCCTCCAGCGGGCCGTGCGGCACCTCGCCACCGACCTCGGGATCCGACAGTTCCTCCAGGTGGGCGCGGGCATGCCCACTCCGGGGGATCCGCACGAGATCGCCCACGAGAGCGTCCCCGACGCCCGTGTCGTCTACGCCAGCCACGACCCCGTGGTGCTCGCCCACCATCTCGCCCTGATCCGTGACGGCCGCACCACCACCGCCGTACGCGGCGGGCTGGAGGACGTCCCCGGCCTTCTCCGCGACCCGGAGACGAGCTTCCTGGACCTCGACCGACCGGTCGGTCTCCTGCTCACCGGGGTGGTCTCGCACCTGGGCGACCTCGACACGGCGGCTCGCGGCATCGCGGAGCTGCGCGGGGCCCTGGCTCCCGGGAGTCACATGGTCCTCAGCCACTACTGTCGCCCCGACCCCGTCCGCCACCCCAAGGACGCGCTCCGGGCCGACCAGCTCCAGCAGCTGTTCACCGAGCAGCTCGGGCACGGCTACTGGCGCGCGGAATCCGAGGTCGCCTCACTCTTCGACGGCTGGGAGTCGGTGCCTCCGGGCCTGCTCCAAGCCCAGAAGTGGCGGACCCTTCCGGTCGCTCCCCCCGTCCCGGGGAGCTACCAGATGCCGCACCGCAACCGGCACCTGATCATCGGCGGCATGGGACGCGTCTGAGTACGGTCCACCCTCGTCCCCGCGTTGGAGCCCACGGGCCCGGCAGCGGGCGGGGGTCGCCCCTGGTTCCCGCACACGACGAAGGCCCACCGGATTCCTCCGATGGGCCTTCCTCCTACGCTCCCGCGACTGGACTCGAACCAGTAACCTGCCGGTTAACAGCCGGCTGCTCTGCCGATTGAGCTACGCGGGATCGCGTCTCCCCCAGGCCCTGCGGCCTTGGCGACAGCACTAATCCTAGCGCGCCCGCAAGGGTGCTCGGGACGTTTTCTCGGGGCTCGGCCCAGCTTTCGCGACGTCGGACGGGTACACACGACGAAGGCCCGCCGGGCTCCCCGACGGGCCTTCCTCCTACGCTCCCGCGACTGGACTCGAACCAGTAACCTGCCGGTTAACAGCCGGCTGCTCTGCCGATTGAGCTACGCGGGATCGCGCGTTTCCGAGGCCAGCGGCCTCGTCGACATGAACAGACTAGCGCGCTTCAGGAGTGCTCGTGACCGGTGTCGGCCCGTGTGGCCCGCGGCACGACCGGGTAACGTCGGGGCACGGACCACGTCGACCGTCACCAAGGCCGTAAAGAGGAACCCATGCGCTACCGGATCACGTTCGTCGCCGGACTCGCCATCGGATACGTGCTGGGCGCCAAGGCGGGCCGGGCCCGCTACGAGCAGCTCGCACGCACCGCCCGCAAGGTGGCCGACAGCCCCCTGGTCCAGGAGGTGGCCGGGGTCGTCGGCGCGCAGACCAGCAGGGCGGGCCGCGCCGTCTACGACAAGGCCGTCGAGAGGATGCCCATCACCTCCGTGCGCGACTTCCTCGCGCGGCCCACCGAGGAGGAGATCGCCCTCGTCGAATGGGAGACCAGCATGTCCAACGGGACCCGCCCCGAGAGCGGCGCCAACGGCGGCGGAGCCGAGGGTCGGGACGTCTGACGATGGCACTGTTCGGCCAGAACGTCCCCGAGGACCTCCGTTCCCGGCTGGAGCGCGGCGAGCGGGTGCTCTCCCAGGCCCGCGTCGCCGCACCGGCCGGCAGCGCCCCCGGCTCCGAGGGCACCGGGCCCGCCGCCGTGCTGGTGGCCACCACCCGGGCGCTGTACCTGCCCGACGGTCGCAGCGTCCCCTGGCAGGACATCGACCAGGCCCGGTGGACCCCGGACGCGCTCACGTTCGTCGAGGAGGGCGTGGGCGAGCACACCGTGCGGCTGCGTACCGAACTCACCGGCGACCCGGTGGACTACCGGCGCATCGCCGAGACCGTCGCCGAACGGGTCACCTCCACCATCCTGGTGAACCGCTTCGTCCCCTTCCCCACCACCGAGTCCGCCACCGGTTTCCGGCTGGTGGCCCGGCGCGCGCCCCTGGGCAGTGAGATCGACTGGCGGGTGCACCTGGGCGAGGACCTGGACCCCGGGGACCCGCGCCTGTCCGACGCCGTCTCCCGGGCCCTGGCCCTCCTCCACGAACAGATGGGCGTGTGAGCCCACCGCGCACCCGCCCGCGTCAGTCGCGCCGGGTCCGGCCCCTGCGGTCCAGGCCCAGCGCGAGCGCCTCGGCCAGGTGCAGGGCCCGGCGTCCGGTCCCCTGCTCGATCTGGGTGCGGCAGCTGTAGCCGTCCGCGAGCACCAGGGTGTCGGGGTCGGCCGCGCGCACCCGGGGCAGGAGCTCGCGCTCACCGATGGCCGAGGACACCTCGTAGTGCCCCTCGGTGAAACCGAAGTCGCCCGCCAGCCCGCAGCAGCCGGAGTCCAGCACCTCACCGTCGATCCCGGCGCGGGCGATCAGCTCCCGGTCCGCGTCGAATCCGGACACGGCGTGCTGGTGGCAGTGCACCTGGGCCAGGGCCGAGGCGTCCACGCGCGGCGGACGCCAGTCCGGCGCGTGCTCGTTGAGGAACCCGGCGAAGGTGTGCACGGCGGCGGCGACCCGTGAACTCTCCTCCCCCGGCAGCAGCTCCACGAGGTCGTGCTTGAGCGCGGCCGTGCAGCTCGGCTCCAGGCCCACCACGGGCAGCCCCTGGGACACCAGCGGCGCCAGGGCGGCCACCGCGCGGCGCATCACCGCCCGGGCCACGTCCAGCTGGCCGGTGGAGACCCACGTGAGTCCGCAGCAGACCTGACCCTTGGGCAGCACCACGGAGAACCCCGCGTCCTCCAGCACGCGGACGGCGGAGACCAGGACGTTCGGGTGGAACAGGTTGCCGAAGGTGTCCGGCCACAGCACCACCTTGGGCCCGCCCGCGCGCCCCTCGCCCCGGTTGAGACGGCGCCGGTGGGCGCGGGTGAAGGTGGTGGGGGCGAAGGCCGGGAGATCGCGTTCGGCGGCCACCCCGGCCATCCGTTTGGCCAGCGAGGACACCCCGGGCAGACGCACCGCGCGGTTGGCCTCCATCGGGGCCAGGGAGGCCAGCCGGGCCAGGACCGGCAGCCAGCCCATCGAGTAGTGCGCGGCCGGGCGGATCCGTCCCTTGTAGTGCTGGTGCAGGAACTCGGACTTGTAGGAGGCCATGTCCACGTTGACCGGACAGTCGCTCAGGCACCCCTTGCAGGACAGGCACAGGTCGAGGGACTCCCGGACCTCCTCCGAGCGCCACCCGTCCGTGATCACCTCGCCGTTGGCCATCTCGAAGAGCAGGTGGGCGCGGCCTCGGGTGGAGTGCTTCTCCTCCTGGGTCACCTGGTAGCTGGGACACATCACCCCGGGGCCGCTCTGGCGGCGGCACTTGCCCACCCCCGAGCAGCGCCGGAGCGCCTTGGCGAAGTCCCCGTCGTCCTCGCCGTAGGCCAGGGTGGTCCGGGAGAGCAGCGGGAGTTCCGGGCGTACGTCGGTGGCGACCCGGATGTCGGCGTCCAGCGGCAGCGGGTCGACGATGATGCCCGGGTTCATGAGGCCGTCGGGGTCCCAGGCCCGCTTGAACTCACCGAAGGCCCGCACGAGGCCCTTCGGGTACATGCGGGAGAGGAGTTCGGAGCGCGCCTGGCCGTCACCGTGCTCACCGGAGAGCGACCCCCCGTGCCGCACCACGATCCCGGCGGCCTCCTCCATGAAGGCCCGGTACTCGCGGCGTCCGCGCTCGTGGGTGAGCTCGAAGTCGATGCGCACGTGCAGGCAGCCGTCGCCGAAGTGCCCGTAGACGACGCCGTAGCGGTCGTGGCGGGCCATCAGGGCCTCGAAGTCACGCAGGTAGTCTCCGAGGTTCTCCGGTGGGACCGCGGCGTCCTCCCAGCCCGACCACGCCTCGGCCCCCGTGGGGGTGCGGGAGGTGAGTCCGGCGCCCTCCTCCCGGATGCGCCACAACGCCTTCTGGTGGGCGGGGTCGGTGACCACGGCGGAGTCGCGCGGACGGGTGCCCTCGCCCAGGGAGTCGATCATCTCCCGTGCGGCGGCGGCCGCCTCGTCCGGGGTCGCGCCCGCGATCTCCACGAGCAGCCAGGCGTGGCCGAGCGGCAGCGGGACCCGTGACTTCGACCCGTGGCGGTCCAGGGCCGCCACGATGCGGTCGTTGATGCCCTCGACCGTGAGGGGGGAGTGCTCCAACAGCCCGGGGACGGCGTCGGCGGCCGAGGGGGCGTCGTCGTAGCCCAGGACCGCCAGGGCGCGGGCCGGAGGTGACTCGACCAGGCGCACGGTGGCGCCCACGACCATGGCGCAGGTGCCCTCGGTGCCCACCAGGGAGGCGGCGACGTCGCGGCCCTTCTCCGGCAGCAGGCGGTCGATGGCGTAACCGGAGACGCGGCGCCGGAACTCGGGCATGGAGGTGCGCATCTCGGCGCGGTGGGCCTCGACGAGGCGGGACAGGGCCGCGTGGATCTCCCCCTCGCGTCCGGGGCGGGCGGCGAGTTCCTCGAACTCCGCCTCGGTGTGCCCGGAACCGACGGTGATCCGGGTGCCGTCGGAGAGCAGCAGGTCGAGGGAGACCACGTTGTCGGCGGTCGTGCCCCAGGCCACCGAGTGGGAGCCGCAGGCGTTGTTGCCGATCATGCCGCCGATGGTGCAGCGGCTGTGGGTGGAGGGGTCCGGTGCGAAGGTGAGCCCGTGTTCGGCGGTGGCGGCGCGCAGGTCGTCGAGGATGACCCCGGGCTCGACGGTGGCGGTGCGCGCCTCCGGGTCGATGTCGAGGATCCCGCGCAGGTGGCGTGAGGTGTCGATGACCACGCCGGTGCCGATGGCGTTCCCGGCGATGGACGTGCCGCCGCCGCGCGGGATGATCGGCACCCTGTGCGCGGCGCAGGCGCGGACGGCTGCCACGCAGTCGTCGACGGTCTCGGGGATGACCACGGCGAGCGGGACGCGCCGGTAGTTGGAGGCGTCGGAGGTGTAGAGGGCGAGTGTGCCCGCGTCCAGGGCGACGGTTCCTTGGACTCCCTCCTCCAGGTCGCGGCGGAGTGCGGGAAGGTCCGGGTGTGGGATGGTGCTGTGCGGATCGGCCATGCCCACAGCGTGGCGCGGGCGGTGTGGGGTGGCAACCTCGGCGCGCGGCGCGGTGCGCTCAGTCCAGGGACTCGCGCATGGCGCGGACCAGTGCGCCGTCGGGGTCCATGTCGAGGTTCCACACCATCATCCCGGCCAGGCCGTGCTCGCGGACGTAGTCGCCCTTGAGTTCGACGACCTCAGTGTTGTCGTAGGTCCACCACTCGTCGCCGTCGTAGACCCAGTAGGCGCCGGACTCCTCGTCCAGGAAGCGGCGTCCGTCCATCTCCTCCAGCTGGTCGAAGGGGCGGGTGGGGCCGTCGTAGTCGTCGTCGGCCGCGCGTTCGGCCCGCTGGCCACGGCCGTCGTCCCCGGCGGGGACCCCCTGCCAGCCGCGTCCGAAGGCCGGGACACCCATCACGAGCTGCCCGGGGTCGGCGCCCAGGTCGAGGTAGCGCCGGACGGCCTGGTCCACGCTGTTGGCCCGTGGGTCGAAGTCGGGGGCATACAGGTTGGAGTGGTGGGCGGTGTGCGTGCTCCAGGGGCCGGAGAAGTCGTACCCCTGCACGGTGGCGAAGTCGACGTGGTCGAAGACCTCGGGTTCGTAGGCCTCGGCGTGGTCCGGCCCGCCGGGCAGGGACACCGACAGCACGTAGTCCTGCCCCGTCTCCCGGGAGAGGGCGTCCATCTGGCGGCGGAACTCGGCTGCCAGCAGCGTGAAGTTGGCGGGGTCGTCGGCGTGCACCACGTTGTCGGGGTTGCCGTCCCCGCCCGGCCACTCCCAGTCCAGGTCGATACCGTCGAAAACTCCCGCTCCGGCTCCCGCGCCCCCCTGGGGCTCGTCACCGCGCACCGGGAGGTCCCCGCGCAACCACAGGTCGAGGCAGGAGGCGACGAAGGCCGCACGGGACTCCTGGGTGCGCGCGGCGGTGGAGAAGTTCACCGACCAGTTCCAGCCGCCCAGGGACAGGCTGGCGCCCAGGTCCGGGTACTCCGCTCGGAGCTGGCGCAGCTGGTTGAGGCCGCCCGCCAGTTCCTGCTCGTACTCGTCCGCGCGCCCGTTCACGCTCTCGTCCGCGGTGTAGCGCCGCTGGTAGAGCTCCCAGGGCTGGTCGTGGCGGCCCTCCGGGATGTGGCACAGGCCGTCATCGTCGATGCCGCCGAAGGCCCACATGATCCGGGTGAGGTCGGCGGGGGCCCCGCTCCGGCGCAGTTCGTTGACGGTGTAGCCGCGGTTGGCCACGTTCCAGTCCGCGAAGTACCCGATCCGCTCGGGTTCGTGTCGGGAGCTGAGCACGACGGCGGCACCCACGAGCAGCAGGACGGCGGTCGCGGCCGCGCCCAGCGCCAGCAGGGGACGCCGTCCGAGGGACGACCTGGACTCGGGCGGGGTCGGCAGGGCGTTCACACCTCGACCGTAGGGGCACGGCGGGGGGCCGGCGGGGCGTTCGTCCCATGTCGGCCAGATGAGGCCGTTCCACGGTTCGGGGGAACCCGTCGCGGGTCCCGGACGTTGATGGGTGGCTCAGCCGCCGTGCAGGAAGTCCTTCAGGGTGCCCGCGCGCGAGGGGTGGCGGAGCTTGGCGAGGGTCTTGGCCTCGATCTGGCGGATGCGCTCCCGGGTGACCCCGAACTCGCGGCCGACCTCCTCCAGGGTGCGCGGGTGGCCGTCGGCCAGGCCGAAGCGCAGTCGGATGATCCGCCTCTCCCGCTCCGAGAGGTCGCCCAGCAGCACCCGCAACTGCTCCTGGAGCAGGGTGAACGCGGCCGCCTCGACCGGCGTGACCGCGTCGGAGTCCTCGATGAAGTCGCCGAAGTCGGACTCCTCCTCACCGATGGGTGACTGGAGGGAGACCGGTTCGCGGGCGATGCGCTGGATCTCCAGGACCCGCTCTCCGACGCATCCGGCGGCGGCGGAGATCTCGGCGACGGTGGGCTCGCGCCCGAGCTGTTGGTGCAGTTGGTGCTGGACGCGGACGAGTTTGTTGATGGTCTCGACCATGTGCACCGGGATGCGGATGGTGCGGGCCTGGTCCGCGATGGCCCGCGTGATGGCCTGGCGGATCCACCAGGTGGCGTAGGTGGAGAACTTGAAGCCCTTGGTGTAGTCGAACTTCTCCACCGCCCGGATGAGGCCGAGGTTGCCCTCCTGGATGAGGTCAAGGAAGAGGAGCCCGCGCCCCATGTAGCGCTTGGCGATGGACACGACCAGGCGCAGGTTGGACTCGATCAGCCGCCGCTTGGCCCGCCTGCCCTCCTCCACCAGGACGGCGAGTTCGTCGGTCGCGCAGTGCCCCGGGGCGGGTTCGTGGCGCTGGGCGTACAGGCCCGCCTCGACGGCCTTGGCCAGGTCCACCTCCTCCTGAGCGGTCAGGAGCGGGACCCGGCCGATCTCGCGGAGGTACATGCGGACCAGGTCCGACCCCGAGCGGCGGCCCGGGTCGGTGACGAGGATCGCCTCCTCCGGGGGCTCGGCCACGTCGACCCCGGCGTGCGCGAGGTCGCTGATGGTCTGGTCCAGCGAGTCGGGCGGCGCGTCGAGGCGTTCCAACGCCGACGCGACCTCCCCACGACTCACCGTTCCCCGGCCGGAGTCGGGGAGGAGCGGAACGACCTGGCGAACGGGCGGAATTTCGTTGGACACGACTGTGGGAGGCACCACTCCATTGTGCCCGGACACCTGCCGCGACAGGGAGAACTACTATTGTCACCCCGGTGCTACATACCGCTGCGACGCGACTACTGAAGAGCGCGTTTCTGCTGGCCGAGCTGCATGAGTTCGACGAAGACCCGGTTGTATTCCTCCGGTTGGGCGACCTGGTCAATCCGGTGCAGTTCGGATTTGAGGTTTGACTCCCGCCGGTTGATGGAATGAGTCCTGATTGTGCTCAGGATTTGTTGGGCGAAATGCTCGTCGAGTTCTCCATAGAACTTGATCTCCTCTACACCCAGGCGTGTGACGAAATCGCGTTGTGCGTCATTGGGCGCCGCGTCCCGGAGCGTCAGCGCCCACGTCTCGGGATCGCTCACCGCGTCGATGCCGCCCTGCTGCCGGATGAGTTGGAGCACCGCGCGGTGCTGGGGGACGGTGAAGTCCTCGTCCGTGAGGGTGTCGAAGCCCCGGGCCAGGTTCGGGTGCTTCACGGCGATCTTGAGGGCCTCCCGTTCGCGCTGCACCGAGGGGTCGCGCAGGTCGTAGGGGGCACTCTGGGCGTCGGGGGTGGGCAGCGGCGCCCGGGGCGCGGGCCGGGCCCCGCCCTGGCGCATGTGCTGGCGGACGCGGCGCACGACGAAGGCCTCGTCCAGGAACCCGAGCCAGCGGTCGAGGTTCTTGGCGTAGGCCTCCCGGGTGCCCGCGTTGCGGATGCTCGCCACCACCGGCGCGGCGGCGTCCAGGGCGGCGATCCGGCCCTCCACGGTGGACAGGTCGTAGTTCTCGAAGGTCTTGCGGACCATGAACTCGTACAGCGGGGTGGCCTCGTCCACGAGGTCGACCACCGCCTGGGGCCCGTTCTGGAGACGCAGGTCGCAGGGGTCGAGCCCGTCGGGCTGGACGGCCACGAAGGTCTCGGAGGAGAAGCCGTGCTCCTCAGCGAAGGCGCGCACGGCCGCCTTCTGCCCCGCCTTGTCGCCGTCGAAGGTGAACACGACCCGGGTCTCGTGGTTGGCCCTCCCGTGGAGCATGCGGCGCAGGATCTTCAGGTGGTCCTCGCCGAACGAGGTGCCGCAGGTGGCGACCGCGGTCGTCACACCGGCCTCGTGGCAGGCCATGACGTCGGTGTAGCCCTCGACGATGACCGCCTTGCCCTGTCGGGAGATCTCCCGTTTGGCCATGTCCAGGCCGTAGAGGAGGCGCCCCTTGTGGAAGATGGGGCTCTCCGGGGAGTTGAGGTACTTGGGGCCGTCCTCCTCGGGGTCGAGCTTGCGCGCCCCGAACCCGACGACCTCACCGGTCACCTCCCGCACCGGCCAGAGCAGGCGGTTGCGGAACCGGTCGTAGGCGCCGCGCCGCCCCTGGCTGGCCAGGCCTCCCTCGATGATCTCGGCGTCGGTGAACCCCTTCTGCCGCAGGTGGTCGGTGAGGCTCTGCCAGCCGCCGGGGGCGAACCCCAGTCCGAACTGCTCGGCGTGCACCCGGTTGAACCCGCGTTCCCCCAGGAACCGCCGCGCCGCGACCGCGCCGGGAGACAGGAGCTGCTCCGAGTAGAACTGGGCGGCCGCCCGGTGCGCGTCCAGCAGGCGCTGGCGCTTGCCCTCGTCCCTGCGCGGGGTGCTGCGCCCGCCCTCCTCGTACCGCAGGACGATCCCGGTCTGCCGTGCCAGGGACTCGACCGCGTCCGCGAAGCTGAGGCTGTCGATCTTCTGCACGAAGGAGATGACGTCCCCGCCCTCCCCGCAACCAAAGCAGTAGAACAGGTTTTTGGCGGGGGTGACGTTGAAGGAGGGGGACTTCTCGTCGTGGAAGGGGCAGAGCCCCTTGAGCGAGCCACCTCCGGCGTTGCGCAACTGGAGGTACTCACCGATCACGTCAGCGATGGGTGTGCGCTCGCGTACGAGGGCGATGTCTTCGTCTTTGATCCGGCCTGCCACGGTTTTCAGGGTAGTTCTCCCCCGGGACGTTCCGACCACCGTCCACAGGGCGGGTCGCCCGCGTCGCCCGCCCACGGGTGGGTCCGGCCGCCCGGAGTGACGGTCGTCGCGGCCCTCGGCCGGAGGTCAGCGGCGGCGCAGGGGTGGTGGTCCCGTGCTGTGGCGCACCCGTAGGCGGGCCGGGACCAGCAGGGGCGTGTCCGTGTCGTGGCCGCCGAGCAGTCTCAGGAGCAGGCCCACGGCGGCCTCCCCCACCTCGGCGGGGTCACCGGTGGCGGTGGTCAGCGCGGGGACGAGGTGGGCCGCCTCCGGGCGGTCGCCGAACCCGGCGACGCTGACCTGCCCGGGAACGCGCAGACCGGACTCCGCGAGGGAGCGCAGCACCCCGAGGGCGAGGAGGTCGTCGGCGGCGAGCACCGCGGTGACCTCCTCCCCCGCCGCGCGCCGGGCCGCGAGCGCGAGTCCGGCGGCGTGACCGCCTCCGGGTCCGGTCCGGGCGGGGATCTCCGGTGCGGGTACCGGCGCCCCGGCCTCCGCCAGGGCGCTCCGCCATCCCCGGGTGCGCGCCGCGTGCCCCGGTGCGTCGTCCGCGACGTGGTGCACGGTGCGGTGGCCGAGCCCGAGCAGGTGGCGGGTGAGGGCGCGGGCACCACCGAGGTGGTCGGTCCCCACCACCGCCAGGGTGTGGTGCGGGTTACCGGGGTCGGGGTCGATCACGACGGTCGGCGGCGGGTGCTGGAGGGCGGCCAGTTCCCCCTCCTGGCCGGGGACGAGGGCGACGCAGCCCTCGGGGGCGTGTTCCAGCAGGCGTTCGGCCACGGCCGACAGGTCCTCGGGCGCGGCTCCGGCGTACAGCACGGTGCGTCCGGTGGCGCCCAGGGCACGCTCCATCCCGACCACCGCACGGACGGTGTCCGGGTGGTCGGGGACGGTGGTGAGCACACCGACCAGTGCGGAGCGGTGGGTGACCAGGGCGCGCGCGGAGGAGTTGCGGCGGTAGCCGAGTTCGGAGATGGCCGCGCGCACACGGGCCTCGGTCTCGGGGAGCACTCCCGGGTGGGCGTTGAGGACGCGCGAGACGGTCTGGTGCGAGACACCGGCCAGCCTGGCGACGTCGTTCATGACGGGGCCGCGTCCAGGCTGTGGGGGCATGCCCTGGTCCCTCGCTCGTACCGGTACGCTCCTGGGCGCCCCGCCACACGGGCACGGTGGCCGGACGCACTGAGCAGTGTGTGGGCTCCCGTGGTGCGCGTCAAGACCGGTGGGCGCGACGATCTCGCCCGCCTGTGGGGGGACGGGTCAGCGGACGAGCCGGGCGTGCAGGGCCGTGGCGGAGGTGTCCGTGAGGGAGGCGACCTGGTCCACGACCACCCGCAGGGCCGAGGCGTCGTCGGTGGCGTTCTCGTAGAGGGCGCGGAACTGGGGGTCCAGGGCCCCGGGCGCCCCCTCCCACAGGACGGTGACGAGTTCGGTGATGGTGCGGCGCTCCTCGGCCTGGTAGATCCTGGCCTCCTCGCGGGACATGACGAAGTGCGCGGCCACCGCCTTGAGCAGGGCGCACTCCAGGAGGGCGCGGCGCGGCAGGACGAGGTCGGCGCGGTAGCGGGTGAGTCGGCCGGGTCCGTGGGCGCGGCGGGTGGCGCCCTCGGCGGCGCGGCAGAACCGGCCGATGAGTTCGCTGGTGAGGTTCTTGAGCGCGGCGAGGGACGCGAGGTCGCCGGTGAACTCGGTGGGCCAGACGGGTGCGGCGAGCAGGTCGCCGAGGACCTCGTCGAGCTCGGCCGGTTCGGCGTCGCAGTAGTAGGCGGCGGCGATCCGGCAGACCTCGGCGCGCTGGACGGGGTCGCGCAGGGCGGCCATGCTGACCAGCCCGGCGTGCAGGGCGTCCTCGACGTCGTGCACGGAGTAGGCGACGTCGTCCGCCCAGTCCATGACCTGGGCCTCGAAGCAGGTGCGTCCGACGGGCGCTCCCTCGCGCAGCCAGGTGAAGGCCTCGGAGTCGTCGGGATAGCAGTTGAACTTGTGGGTGTCGCCGCCCTCCCCGCGTCTCCAGGGGTACTTGACGGTGGCGTCCAGGGTGGCGCGGGTGAGGTTGAGCCCGGCGCTGCGGCCGTCGGGGTCGATGACCTTGCCCTCCAGGCGGATGAGCAGGCGCAGGCTCTGGGCGTTGCCCTCGAAACCACCGCACGCGGCGGCCGCCTCGTCCAGGGCGCGTTCTCCGTTGTGGCCGAAGGGCGGGTGGCCGAGGTCGTGGGAGAGGCAGGCGGCCTCGACGAGGTCGGGGTCGCACCCCAGGGCCTGGCCGAGTTCCCGGCCGATCTGGGCGCACTCCAGGGAGTGGGTCAGCCGGGTGCGCGGGAAGTCGCTCACCCCGGGCTGGACGACCTGGGTCTTGGCGGAGAGCCGACGCAGCGCGGAGCTGTGCAGGACACGGGCACGGTCCCTCTCGAACGGGCCGCGCCGCCTGCTCTTGTGTGACTCCTGGGAGTAGCGCTCGGTGTCGCGCGCGGTGTACCCGTGGGTTCCGCTCTCCGGGGTCACGGTCTCTCCGGGGATGGTCGTCATGGCCCCGAGCCTACTTCCCGGCGACGACGAAACATGTCATTGGCCCTGGTCAGGCCGCGTTGACACGGATGTCGCTGCTGTCGTTGAAGATCCAGTAGTACCAAAGCGAGGCGGTTTCCCTCGTGATGTACCACAGCTGCGTCCGGCGCTCGATGACGGCGGGGCCGGAGCGCGCGGGCGAGGTGCCCGCCTCGATCCCGTGGTCCGCGGCCATCACCTTGCTGCGCAGGCTGTGCCAGGGGTCCGAGACCAGGATGGCGGTCTCCCAGCCGTTGGCCTCGAAGACCCCCTCCATGGCCTGGAAGCTCTGGAGGGTGTCGCTGCCCTCCTCGACCGCGACGACGTGGTCGGCGGGGATGCCCACCTCGATGAGCCAGTTGCGGCCCGCCGCCGCCTCGGTGAAGGCGTCGTCGGGCTGTTTGCCGCCCACCGTGACGATGTGCGGCGCCACACCGTCCAGGTACAGGACCTGCGCCTGGCGCAGTCGGGCCTCGAAGACGGGCGAGGGCACGCCGTTGTACTGGCTGGCGCCCAGGACCACGATGGCGTCGGAGGTCGCGCGGTCGTCCTGGCGGGCGGTGTACCAGACCCATCCCCAGGTGCCGGGCGGGATCGCCAGGGCGGTGACCAGGATCAGGGCGACGAGCCAGCGCACCCGGAAGCGGCGGCGCCTGCGGCGCCTGGGTGTGTGGGTGCGCGGTCCGCGGGGCGGCGGCGGGTTCCGGCGGCCGCCGCGTTCACGGGAGGGCGGTTCCTCGTACGGTTCCCCGAAGGGAGGGTCGAGGGGGTCCTCGTATCCTTCCTCGGTACCGCCGCGCCCGTGGTCGTCGTCGGCGGTGTCCCGGTACGGGGGAAGGTCGCGGCCCCCGCGCGTCGGCGGTCGGTCGCGGACGAACCTGCGGGTGAAGGCGGCGCCCTGGTCGGCGGAGTCGGTCGGGTCGGCGCGGCTGAACTCCCGGGTGCCGTCGTCCGGGCCGACGGGACCGCCGGAGGCTTCGGGACGGGTGAACCGCCGGGTGCTCTCGGCCGCCGAGGCCGCACCGGCCAGCCCGTCACGGGAGAACACCTGTGTGGCCTCGTGGTCAAAGGGGGCCGTGGCCGGGTCGTCCCACGGCTCGTCACCGCGACCGTCGCTCGCCGTTCGCACCGGCCCACCTCCGCTTGGTTGGATCATGACGCGGTACCCCCTCTGGGACGCCCGGCCCCCACCGCTGGTTCGTGGCCTCCCCGTGTGAGCGGGGACACCGGGAAGGGGGAGCCGAGGTGGAACGGGTGGCCGATGGACGCCCGCGGCCCCGACCGCGTGGAGGGGGATCGGGGGCGTCGCGCTCAGGAGCGTACCGACGTCGAGAATATATCACGAAAAGGTCACGGTTGACTTTTCCGTCGACCTGGGCCGTGACGCCCGATTCTAGTGTCCCCGGACGCCCGGAACGCCCGTGGCCGCGCCCCTGTCGCGGGGGCGCGGCCACGGGTGATCGTGGGCCGCTACACGGAGCGGCCGGCGGCCCGACCGGCCTCCAACCGGGCCACCGGCACCCGGAACGGGGAGCAGGAGACGTAGTCCAGCCCCACCTGGTGGAAGAAGTGCACCGAGGCCGGGTCGCCGCCGTGCTCACCGCACACTCCGAGCTTGATGCCGGGCCGCGCGGCGCGGCCCTCCTCGGCGGCGATGCGGACCAGGCGGCCCACCCCGTCCACGTCCAACGACTCGAACGGCGACACACCGAACACGCCCTTCTCCAGGTAGGCGGAGAAGAAGGACGCCTCCACGTCGTCGCGGGAGAAGCCCCACACGGTCTGGGTGAGGTCGTTGGTGCCGAAGGAGAAGAAGGCGGCGTGCTCGGCGATCTGCCCGGCGGTGAGCGCGGCGCGCGGCAGCTCGATCATGGTGCCGACCGGGAAGTCCAGCTCCACGCCGCTCTCCTCCCCCACCTCGCGCAGGACGCGCAGCGCGTCGTCCCGGATGATCTCCAGCTCCTGCACGGTGCCCACCAGCGGGATCATGATCTCGGGCCGGGGGCGACCGCCCGCCCTGATCCGGTCGACCGCGGCCTCGGCGATGGCCCGCACCTGCATCGTGAACAGCCCCGGCACGACGAGGCCGAGGCGCACCCCGCGCAGCCCCAGCATCGGGTTCTGCTCGTGGAGCCTGTGCACGGCCTGGAGGACCCGCAGGTCGTTCTCGTGGCTCTCCCCCCGCGCCTCGGCCACGGCCACGCGCACCGAGAGCTCCGTGATGTCGGGCAGGAACTCGTGCAGTGGCGGGTCGAGGAGCCGGACCGTGACGGGCAGCCCGTCCATGGCCTCCAGGATTCCCCCGAAGTCCTCGCGCTGGAGGGGCAGCAGGGCGTCCAGCGAGTCCTGCTGTTCGTCGGGGGTGTCGGCCAGGATCAGGCGCTCGACGAGCTGGCGGCGGTCGCCGAGGAACATGTGCTCGGTGCGGCACAGGCCGATGCCCTGGGCGCCCATGCGGCGGGCGCGGGCGGCGTCCTCGGGGGTGTCGGCGTTGGCGCGCACGTAGAGGCGGCGGGCCGCGTCGACGTAGTGCATGAGGCGGTGCACGGAGCGCACGAGGTCGTCGGCCTGGTCGGAGGCGGGGTCGATCTCCCCCTCGAAGTAGCGGACCACCGGGGAGTCGACGACCGGCACTTCACCGAGGTAGACCCGGCCGCTGGTGCCGTCGATGGAGATGACGTCACCCTCCTCGATCACCTCGCCGCCCGGGGCGGTCATCCGACGGTTCTTGGTGTCGATGTCGAGTTCCTCGGCCCCGCACACGCAGGTCTTGCCCATCCCCCGGGCGACCACGGCGGCGTGCGAGGTCTTGCCGCCCCGGCTGGTGAGGATGCCCTCGGCCGCGATCATGCCCTCCAGGTCGTCGGGGTTGGTCTCACGGCGGCAGAGAATGACCCGCTCCCCGCTGCGCGACCACTTGACGGCCGTGTAGGAGTCGAAGACGGCCTTGCCGACGGCGGCGCCCGGGGAGGCGTTCATGCCGCGCCCGAGGCGGTGGACGTCCTCCCCGGAGGCGGCCTCCTCGTCGAAGCGGGGGAACATCAGCTGGGCGAGCTGGTCGCCGGTGACGCGCTGGACCGCCTCGTCCAGACCGATCATGCCCTGGTCCACGAGCTGGTCCGCGATGCGGAAGGCGGCCGCGGCGGTGCGCTTGCCCACGCGGGTCTGGAGCATCCAGAGTCGGCCGCGCTCGATGGTGAACTCGATGTCGCAGAGGTCGCGGTAGTGGTTCTCCAGGGTGTCCATGATCCCCAGGAGTTCCGCGTGGCTGTGGGGGTCGATCCGCTCCAGCTCCGTGAGGGGGACGGTGTTGCGGATGCCCGCCACCACGTCCTCGCCCTGGGCGTTCTGGAGGTAGTCGCCGTAGACGCCGGTCTGCCCGGTGGCGGGGTCGCGGGTGAAGGCCACGCCGGTGCCGGAGTCCATGCCGAGGTTGCCGAAGACCATGGAGCAGATGTTGACGGCGGTGCCCAGGTCGGCGGGGATGCGCTCCTGACGGCGGTACAGGACGGCGCGGGGGGCGTTCCAGGAGTCGAAGACGGCCCTGACCGCGAGGTTCATCTGTTCGCGGGCGTCGGCCGGGAAGGGGCTCCCGGTCTGTTCGGTGACGATCTCCTTGAACCGTTCCACCAGCTGGCGGAAGTCGGCGGCGTCCAGGTCGAGGTCGTCGGTGATGCCCTTGGCGGCCTTGAGTTCGTCGATGGCCTCCTCGAACAGGTCGCCGTCGATGCCCTGGACGGTCCTGCCGAACATCTGGACGAGGCGCCGGTAGGAGTCCCAGGCGAAGCGCTCGTCGCCGCCCTGGGCGGCCAGGCCGACCACGGACTCGTCGTTGAGGCCGATGTTGAGGACCGTCTCCATCATGCCGGGCATGGAGAAGCGGGCTCCGGACCGCACGCTCACCAGGAGGGGGTCGTCGGGTTGGCCGAGGCTCCGCCCCATGGCCTTCTCCAGGTCCCTGAGGTCGGCCTCGATCTCGGCGTCGAGCCCGTCGGGGACGGCGCCGTTCTCCAGGTAGTGACGGCACGCCTGCGTGGTGATGGTGAAACCGGGAGGAACCGGGAGACCGATGTTGGTCATCTCGGCGAGGTTGGCCCCCTTGCCGCCGAGCAGGTCCTTCAGGTCCTTGTTGCCCTCAGTGAACTTGTAGACGTACTTGGTCACGGGGGTGCTCCCTCGTTCTCTCGCGGCCGTCGGCGTGGGGTCGGCCCCTGTTGGGCGCGACCCTATCCACAGTCCGCACAAGCGACCCTCCATGAACCACCCTGTTTCGGCATAGTGCCTGTTCATGGACGCCAAAGAGGTCTATACCAATGGTCCAGAGGCAGAACAGGCCACCCACCCGCGAGAACGGGACTCCAGGAACTCCACCGAGGACGTCGACGCTGGTCACGCCTGCTCGACCACCACCCCCATCCGGAGCCGGACGGGCGCGGGCGGCCCACACCGTGGCGCGACCAATCCCCCGACAGGCCCCCTCTCCCGGGACGCACTGTGCCGCGCGACACAGGATTACCATCAAGTAACCTACGCATCCGTAAGTTAGGCTTCTCGGTGTGGCCCGCCAGGGAGCGGGGTCGCCGGATCTGAAGGGTGTGAACGGTGTCGAAGGCGCGGGAGACAGGGAGCGTGCGAGCAGCCGCTGCCGCGGGGGACCTACTGGAGGCGGTCAAGCCCAGGCTCCGGGGATGGCTCCATCTGGGCACCGCACCGCTCGCCCTGGCGGCGGGCATCGTCCTGGTGGCGCTCTCCCCCACCGCACCCGCCATGGCGGCCAGCGCGGTGTACGCGCTCAGCTCGGTGCTGCTGTTCAGCACCTCGGCCATCTACCACGTGGGCCGCTGGTCACCACGGGCCCAGAAGGTCCTGCGCCGCATGGACCACTCGAACATCTACCTCATCATCGCGGGCACCTACACGCCGTTCATCATGCTCGTGCTGGAGGGCACCCTGCGCACGGCCATGCTCGCGCTGGTCTGGGGCGGGGCGATCGCCGGGGTCGCGTTCAAGCTCCTGTGGCTGAACGCTCCGCGCTGGCTCTCCACCGCGCTCTACCTGGCCATCGGCTGGGTCGCGGTGCTGTTCATCCCGGACCTGGTCAACGGCACCCACCCGGCCACCTGGATCCTCATCCTCGTGGGCGGCGTGCTCTACAGCGTCGGCGCCGTGGTCTACGGGCTCAAGCGGCCCGACCCCGCTCCCCGCTGGTTCGGGTTCCACGAGATCTTCCACTCCCTGACCATCGCGGCCTTCGTCTGCCACTACATCGCGGTCTCGTTCGTCGTCTACACGGCCACCTGATCCCGGCCCGGCCTTCCACCCCGGCGTGACCTGGGCGGGAGGGCCGCGACGTGCTCAGAGCAGTCCGTGGATCTCGGTGGTGCCGGGGATCGCGAGCGCGATCACCCCCGGCGCGGGGACGAACGGAGCGAGCTCGTCCCTGTCCCCCAGCGATACGCCGTCGGCCCACACCGGGACCTCCCCCGCGACGGCCTCACCCGGGACTCCGGTCCCACGGGGGACCGGAACGACCGCGTACTCGACCTTGTCGATGGCGTGCCTCTCGCTCTGCAGAGGAAGGTAGCGCGCGGAGAAGGCCAGGAGCACGTCCTCGGCGACGAGGAGGTGCTCCACCGTGTGTCGGCCGGGAACCGTCCACCCCTCCCCCTCCTGCTCGGGAAGGTCGAAGGCGAGCTCGGTCTCCCCGTTCACACCGTCGATCCGGTAGCCGATCTCCTCGCGGTCCCGGCACGCGCCCTCGAACTCGAGGGACAGGTGCTGACCGGCCATGGCGGCGGTGCCGACCACGATTCCGGGCTCGGCACCCCGGCACTCCGGCGCCGACTGGGATGCCAACGGCTCACCGGACTCCGGGTCCAGGATCACCCTGTGGGCCAGATGGAGGTAACGATCCTCCTCCTCGTCGGTCCCGTAGCGGTAGCCGACATGGAAACCGACCAGCGAGGCGTCCCAGGCCGCGCGCACGACCACGGACGGTGACCGTTCGGCAGCGGAGACGTCCTGTTCGTAGTGCCACAGATCGTCCCCACTCGCGGGATCGAATGCCCACAGTCGTACGACGGCGTCCTGCCCGCTCTCGTTCCACCGGGCGCCGCTGAGGTGATCCACCTCCCCGCACCACAGGGCCCCCACGACGGCGCCGGACGTCGTCACCGTGTGGTTCGGCATGTCGTGGGGGTCCTGGTTCGGCAGGACGCACTCCGAGGGGAGGTCCCGCGACCACAGGGGCAGGCCCGTCCGCGCGTCGAACCCGAGGACGGCCGCCCTGGTCCAGGTGACGAGGGTGTCGTCCGTGACGGTCGGGGTCGCGCCTTCCCACGACGCCGGTCTCACCGTCTCGAAGTGCGGCTCGCCGGTGAGGGCGTCCAGGCTCACGATGGCGACCCTGGCAGGTGATCCGGAGAACGACTCCAGGAACACGGTCCCTCCGTCCGGGCTCACCCCCACCCCGTGCATGGAGGCGTCCTCACCTCTGAGCCGGTAGGACCACCGCTCCTCGCCCGTGGGACCGTCCAGCATCACCAGGCTGTCCTCCAGCTGGGCGAGCACACCGTGGCCCGCCGGGAACGCGGCCCTCACGAAGGTGCCCTCCGGGGCCCGCCACGTCCAGCTGCCCCCGGTGACCGTCGAGGGCACCGGGGCGGGGGCGCCACCGGCCTCCACGACGACGGACTCGGCGTCGAACCGGAACGGAGGCGCTGGGAGCGGGATCAGTGCCGTGACCGGCCGGACCGCGACGGCCACCAGGGCCAGGGCGGCGACCGCGCCCGCTCCGACCCCGCGCGCGACCCGCCAGGGCCCCCGGACGGCCGAGCGCGTGGACGCGCTCGGGTCTCCACCGTCGGACACGTGGGAGACGACGACGGACACAGGCACGGTGAGGCCCACCAGCACGAGGGCGAGGAGGTACACGACGTCGGCAAGATACGCGGGTGAGAGCTCGCTCTGGATCACACGTGCGGCGTTGAGCCACTGGAACGGGGCCAGACCCAGCGCGATCGCCCCCACAAGGAGGGCCAGGATGTAGCGGATCCGGATCTCTTGGGGGCGCCTGTCCCACACCAGGAAGATCAGTGCGGCGACGACCACGGCGGGCCCGAACAGTCGGGCCGGGAACGGGGTGAGTTCGGACAGGCCGATGGGCGAGGGGACGGCCAGAAGGAGGAGAACGGCGCCGCTGACGGCACCCGCTCCGGCCAGGGGGGAACGAGAGAAGGGCACCACAGGAGTATGGCAGCGGGCCCTGACAGCGGACCTCGGCGGTAGCGTCCTTCGGCCCGCACTCCGCGCGGCCGGGGAACCCGCGTTCGGTGGCCGGACCTGGGGCCTGGCCACCGATCGCAACGGTCAGGCGAAGACGAACAGCGGCGGGAACACCAGCACCACCACGGCGACCCACACCGCGTAGACCGGCAGGTAGGTGGTCTGCCACCGCTCGACGGCGGCGAACGGCCGTGTGCCCCGCACGAAGCCCAGCAGCAGCCAGGCCGACCACGCCAGGTGCACCAGCAGCACGAGGTTCAGGCCGAGGGCAGCCGTCTTGTTGGCCGTGAAGCCGAACTCCGCGATCCGGGTGAGCATGGCCGTCAGGGCGACGGCGTTCACCGCCAGCGCCGTGCCCACCAGGGCCAACTGGAGCCAGTCGAAGACCCCCGGCCGCAGCAGCGGGTCGCGCGCCGAGATCGAGTAGAGCAGCAGGAACAGGACCAGCACCAGGACCGCGTCCATCACGATCAGCAGTTCGCGGTCGACCCTGGCCAGCGGTCCGTTCACCAGCAGCGCGGCGAGGTCCGCTACCAGCATCAGCAGCGCCAACGGGGTGAAGACCTTGGCCAGGACCGGCGTGATGTTCTCCACCACGCTCTTCTTCGCCTCCACCAGCCACGCGGCCACCAGCACCGAGCCCGGCACACCGACGGGCAGGAGCCAGGCCGCGAAGAACGGGGTGATGTCCACGTCGGCCAGGCCGAGCACCGCGACGGTCAGGCCCACCAGGACCATGGAGCCGAGGGCGATCAGCACGAGGTACATCACGAGCTCGCCGGTGAACCGCACGAAGTCCATCCGCCGCTCGTGGGAGCGCCACCGGCCACCCGTGTGCAGTACGCCCACGAGCAGCCACAACAGGACCGGCGCGTGTGTCAGGGCGAGGACGGCGGTCATCCCGGGCAGGGGGAAGGGCCCGGGGGACTCCTGGAACGGGTAGAGGTTCACAGCCAGGGCCGGGACCGCCGCGAGCGCCGCCGTCACGGCGCCCACCTGCCAGGGCGCGCGGCGCTTCCAGGCGAACCACCCCGCCAGGAAGGGCAGGATCACGAAGGGGAGGTTGCGGGTCACCACCATCCCGTCGTCGACCGTCACCTCCAACAGCTTGACCGCCAGCCCCGCGCCGACCGCGAAGAGCAGCGTCACCCCGAGCTCGCGCCAGCGTGAGCCGCCGGTCTCCTCCTCGGCGTCGGGGACCAGGACCAGCTGCTTCCAGAGCCGGTGGGAGTGTTCCCGCGCGAACTCCCGCGAGACCGCGTCCAGGCCGCCCATGCGCTTGACCGCGACCAGGAAGGCCTCCTCGCTGTCCAGACCACCCGACTCCAGCTCGGTGATCTGTTCGCGCAGGTGGTCCTCCATCTCCTCCACGTCCGGCGCCGAGATGACCCGACGGCGCGTCACGAAGCCGCGCCACTGGTCGATCTGCTCCTCCAGCACGTCACCGCGTGCGCCCTCGACCGTCACGCGAACCCCCCTGCCGACTCCGAGCCCGGGTACTCGGGGCGTGGAACCGCCTCCCAGACCCGCCGGAGCGCCTCCTCGACCACGCTCCACTGCTCGCGCCGCTCGGCCAGGGCCTCCAGCCCCGCCTCGGTGATCGCGTAGTGCTTGCGGCGCCTGCCCGCCTCCGACCGGCCCCAGGAGGCCCGGACGAGACCGTTGCGCTCCAGCCGGTGCAGCAGCGGGTACAGCATCCCGTCGGTCCAGTTCATGCGACCGTCGGAGAGCTCGTTGACGCGCTTGACGATCGCGTAGCCGTAGGACTCGCCCTCGGACAGGATTCCCAGAACCATCGGGGTGGCCGAAGCGGCGACCAGGTCCTTGTCTATGTGCATGCGTGTCCTCGTACCTCGGTGTTCCGACCCGACGAACCCTAGCAGCTCTAGGCATAGCTGTTCTAGGCATGAATCCGGGCATGGTGATACCGCGCACGAGCGGGCTCACGGTCGTCACGATTTACTCACGCGATGGGACAAGCGGGCCGAAACCGCCCCACCACCCCTCGGGGCTGACGTTAGGTTGAGAACCGGTGCTCCGGCCGTGTGCGGCCGGGGCGTCGAAGAGGCGGTCGGAAACCACATCCCCCCGGGTCCGGCCGTCTCTGCTGTCGCGCCCCCTTCCGCTAGGCTCCCCCACGATGAGCGGCGCGAACTTCCTCCAGCTCCACACCCTCGACGTCCCACGCGGCCGACGGGTGAGCTGGCTCGTGGAGCGGGTCCGGACCGCCCTCCGGGACGGCCGCGTGGAACCGGGCACCCGTGTGCCACCCACCCGTGCGCTGGCCGAGGAACTGGGCGTGGCCCGGGGAACCGTGGTCGAGGCCTACCGCAGACTCACCGAGGAGGGCCTGCTCACCGCCAACAGGGGCGGCGGCACCGTGGTGAGCGCGAGCCCACCGCCGCCGACCGCGTTCAGGTCGCGGGACCCGAGGGCCGAGCCGGACCTGCTCGACATCTCCACCGGCACCCCCGACCTCAGCGCCTTCCCCCGCGCGGCCTGGCTCCGGGCGGAGGAGGGCGTCCTGTCCGGGTCCGACGGTCGCGCGCTCACCTACGCACCGGCCCAGGGCACGCTCGCGCTCCGCACCGAACTCTCCTCCTGGCTGGCCCGCAGCCGAGGCGTCCTCGCCCCTCCCGACCGGATCATCGTCACCGGCGGCGTCACCGGGGCGCTCGCCCTCCTGGCCCGCGTCCTGCACGACCGGGGGCGCGGGACCGTCGCGGTCGAGGACCCGGGCGCCGAGGGCAACCGCCGCATCCTCGCCCACTGGTCGACCCCCACCGTCCCGGTCCGTGTCGACCAGGAGGGACTGGTGGTGCACGAGCTCGCCGCGAGCGGGGCCCGGACCGCACTCGTCACCCCCGCCCACCAGTTCCCCACGGGGGTGGTCCTCTCACCCGCCCGCCGCCGCGCCCTGCTGACCTGGGCGGAGGAACGGGACGGGCTGGTGGTCGAGGACGACTACGACGCGGAGTACCGGTACGACCGCCGCCCCGTGCGCGCGCTGCACAGCATGGCCCCCGAGCGCGTCGCCCACGTGTCGAGCCTCTCCAAGACCCTCGGGCCGGGGCTGCGGCTCGGCTGGCTGGTCGCCCCGTCCGACCTCCACGACGACCTCGTCCGGGCCCGCTGGGGCACCGACCTCGGCTCCCCCGTGCTGCCCCAGTTGGCGTTGGCCGAGCTCCTGCGCTCCGGAGCGTTGGAACGGCACCTGCGCACCATGCGGACCCGCCACCGCAGGCGTCGGGACACGGCCGTCCGGGCCGTGGCCGAGCACCTCCCCGGAGCGGTGGTCGAGGGGGTGGCCGCCGGAATCCACCTGCTGGTCCTGCTTCCGGAGCACGTGGACGACGCCGTCCTGGCCGAACGCGCCCGCGAGGAGGGGATCAGGGTGGAGCCGCTGTCGTCCCTGCGCGCCGTCCCGGGGCCGCCGGGCGTGGTGGTCTCCTACGGAACCCATCCGCCCGCGCGGCTGGCGGCGGCGATCGCCGTGCTCGGCGGACTCCTCCGCCGCCCCTGAACGGCGCGATCCCGCCCCGGGGGTCTCAGACCACCAGGGCGAGGTGGGCGGCCATCGCGACGAAGCACAGCGCGAAGACCCTGCCGACCACCCTCATCACCCCCGGACGGGCGGCCACGCGCTCGCTGACCAGGGCCGCTCCCAGACCGTAGCCGACGAAGACCACCAGGGTGACGGCCATGAACACGGCGCTGAGCAGGACCATCCGCTGGAGTGCGTCCGGCGCTCCCGTGTCCACGAACACCGGCAGGAAGGCCAGGAAGAAGACGCTCAGTTTGGGGTTGAGCAGGTTCACCAGGAGGGCACCGGTGAGGGTCGCCCGGTACGAGGGTGCCGTGCTCCCGCCCGACGGTTTCAGGGCTCCCGTCCCCGTCCAGCTCCCCCAGGCCATGTACAGCAGGTAGGCCACTCCCAGCCAGCGGACGGCGGCGAAGGCCACGGGGCTGGCCGCGAGCAGCGCGGCCGCGCCGGTCAGCGCGAGGAGCACGTGCGGCAGCAGGCCCAGGGTGCAGGCGACCGCGGCCACCACCCCCGCTCGCGCTCCCCTGGAGAGGGAGGCGGCCAGGGTGAACACCACGCCGGGTCCGGGCGTGAGGGTCAGGACGAGGGACGTCAGAAGGAACTCGGTGGTCACACCCCCACCCTCGCGCCAGCATGGTCTGGCCGGAAGAGCCAAACCGGGACGCTGTGAGTGGTCCAAACCTTCCCGGGCGGCGCCAACGCCGAACGGCCGCCCCTCCCCGGGTCGGGGAAGGACGGCCGCGGGTGTCGCGGGCTCCGGCGCTAGCAGCCGGGCAGACGCTCCAGCAGGTACATCTCCACGCGGTCCAGGGACACGCGCTCCTGCGACATGGTGTCGCGCTCGCGCACGGTCACCGCGTCGTCCTCAAGGGTGTCGAAGTCCACCGTCACGCAGAACGGGGTACCGATCTCGTCCTGACGGCGGTAGCGGCGGCCGATCGCGCCCGCGTCGTCGAACTCCACGTTCCAACGCTTGCGCAGCAGCGCGGCGAGGTCGCGGGCCTTGGGCGAGAGGTCGGCGTTGCGCGAGAGCGGCAGGACGGCGGCCTTGACCGGCGACAGGCGCGGGTCCAGGCGCATCACGGCGCGCTTCTCCAGCTTGCCCTTGGCGTTGGGCGCCTCGTCGACGTTGTAGGCGTCGAGCATGAACGTGAGCACCGCCCGGTCGACACCGGCCGCGGGCTCGATGACGTAGGGGATGTAGCGCTCGTTGTTCTCCTGGTCGAAGTAGGACAGGTCGACACCGGAGGCCTCGGCGTGCGTCTTGAGGTCGTAGTCCGTCCGGTTGGCGACGCCCTCCAGCTCGCCCCACTCGCTGCCCTGGAAGTTGAACCGGTACTCGATGTCCACGGTCCGCTTGGAGTAGTGGGAGAGCTTGTCCTGGGGGTGCTCGTACAGCCGCAGGTTGTCCTTGGCGATGCCCAGGTCCAGGTACCACTGGTGGCGCTGGTCGATCCAGTACTGGTGCCACTCCTCGTCACTGCCCGGCTTGACGAAGAACTCCATCTCCATCTGCTCGAACTCACGGGTCCGGAAGATGAAGTTTCCGGGGGTGATCTCGTTGCGGAAGGACTTGCCGATCTGGCCGATGCCGAAGGGGACCTTGCGGCGGGCGCTCTGCTCGACGTTCTTGTAGTTGATGAAGATGCCCTGCGCCGTCTCCGGACGCAGGTAGGCCAGGCCCTTCTCGTCCTGGACCGGGCCCAGGTAGGTGCGCAGGAGGCCGTTGAACATCCGCGGCTCGGTGAAGGAGGCCTTGGCCCCGCAGTTGGGGCAGGCGATCGCGGCCAGGCCGTCGGCGGGCTCCTTGCCGTGCTTCTCCTCGTAGGCCTCGATGAGGTGGTCGGCCCGGAAGCGCTTGTGGCAGGACTGGCACTCGGTGAGCGGGTCCACGAAGGCCGTCACGTGGCCGGAGGCCTCCCAGACCTCGCGGGCCAGGATCACGCTGGAGTCGAGGCCGACGATGTCGTCCCGCTCCTGCACCATCGAACGCCACCACTGGCGCTTGACGTTGTTCTTCAGCTCCACGCCCAGGGGGCCGTAGTCCCAGGCGGCGCGCAGACCTCCGTAGATCTCACTGGAGGGGTAGACCAGACCTCGGCGCTTGGCGAGGTTGACCAGTGCGTCCATTGCCTCTGACTTGGCGGCCATGGGTGACTCTCCATCCGGCTGGCGGTCGGTGGATCGCTGTTCGCGATACATCGTCGGTTCTGTGGGGAGGCGGTCCGCGCGCGGAGCCACGGGTGTGGCGCTCCGGGAGACCGCTTCCCACCAGGCTAGAGCAATCCGGAGGCGGGTGCGCACTCTTTGTGCGGGGCCCGCCCGGTCCCCTGTCGGAGGAGGGGACCGGGTGTCAGGACGGCGCCTCACCGCCGGTGAGGATCTCGAAGGCGGTGGGTTCGTCGATGGCCCGGGAGAGCAGCGGGACGGCGGTGACCTTGACGTCGAAGTCGGACAGCGCCCGCCGGTAGAACCCGGCGCCGTCCCACTCGGTGACCACGGTCCACAGCGTGGGTTCGTCGGCGGCGCGGCCGATGCGGTGGCACCGGAACCCCGGACGCTGGGCCAGGACCGCCACGGCGGCGTCGGCGTCGGTTCGGAAGGCCTCGGTGTCGGCCTCGGGCACGGAGTATCGGGTGATGACGATCACCCGACCATTGTGGCGCAGACACGGGAGTGGGCCGCCCCGGAGGTGCTCCGAGGCGGCCCACTCCCCGGTCACCGTTCCTTGCCGAAGACGCGGTCCACGACCCTGGCGGAGGCGTGGCCGTCGTCCAGGGGGCAGAACTGGTCCACGAACGACCGGTAGGAGGCGGCGCTGCGCCCGGCGACCTCGTCGATGTCCAGCAGGGACTCGATGACGTCGTCGGAGCGGGTCAGCAGCGGTCCGGGCGCGGTCTCCTCGAAGTCGAAGTAGAACCCGCGCAGGTTGTCCCGGTAGCTCTCCAGGTCGTAGGTGAAGAAGAGCATGGGACGGCCCGTGTTGGCGAAGTCGAACATCATCGACGAGTAGTCCGTGATCAGCACGTCGGTGATCAGGAAGAGCTCCATGATCTCCGGGTACAGGGACACGTCGTGGACGAAGCCCTCCCCCACGATCGGGACGCTGTCCACCACGCGGGGGTGGCGGCGCACCAGCAGCACGTGGTCGTCACCGAGCTTCTCGTACATGCGGCGCAGGTCCAGGTGCAGGTCCAGCTTGTGCTTGCCGCGCGTGTAGTACTTGTCGTCCCGCCAGGTGGGCGCGTAGAGGACCACCTTCTTGCCCTCGGGCAGGCCGAGCAGGCGCCGGGTGCGCTCCGCGATGGCCTCGCGTTCCGGTGAGAAGAAGATGTCGTTGCGCGGGTAGCCGGTCTCCAGGACCTCGCCCTCGAAGCGGAAGGCGCTGCGCAGGATCGGCGTGGCCCAAGGGCTCGGGGAGACCAGGTAGTCCCACTGCCGGGTCTCCCACGCGAGCTTGTCGAAGTAGTCGCGCGACTTGCCCCGGATGTTCTCCACGTCGAAGCCGATGCGCTTGAGCATGGACCCGTGCCAGGTCTGCACGACCACCTGGTCCGGGTGGCGGTGGAACCAGGCGGGCTGCCGGGAGTTGCTGACCAGGTACCGGCTGCGGGCCAGTTCCCGGAAGTACTCCTCGCCCTTGTGCCGGACCGGGGTGAGGCCGTCGGGCAGACGGACCTGTCCGTCCGCGACCAGCCAGGACATCGGGTAGTCGGCCCACTGGTCGCGCTTGCGCAGCTCGGCGTAGAGGCTCTGCGGGCTGTCCGAGTACTGGCGCCCGGTGTAGGTGTCGAAGAGGATGCCCTCGGTGACCGGTTCCGCGCGCTGGGCCGGGTAGAAGGTCTCGCGGAGCTCGCGCTGGGCGAAGGCGCCGCGTTCGGCGGGGCGCAGGTCGGTGCCGACCTGGAGCACGGGGATGCCGCGCCCCTGGTAGGAGAGCGTGTAGGAGCGCTCGGGGCTCTCCGTCTCGATGGGCAGGTCGTGGATGAGCGCGTCGGTGAACTCCACGCCCACGTCCACGCTGGAGGACTCGTCGCCCTCTCCTGTGGCCTCCTCGCTGACCCGCGCCCACAGTTGGTAGGAGCCGGTGGACAGGGACAGCTCGCCGGACAGGGTGGCGATGCGGGAGGGGTCGAACCGGGCGGTGAACCGGTTCCCGGACCGCTCCACGGTGAGCTGGTGCTCCTCGTCACGGCCGCGTGCCTTGGCCACCACGCTCAGTTCGTTGCCCGGGGAGAACTCGCCGCCGAGGACCAGGACCCGCTCCTGCCACTCCGCCCGGTCCACCCAGGGGTGGGCCCGGCCGGCGCGCAGTTTGAGGTGTCCGGTGAAGGTGCGCTGCACCGCCAGCTGCTGCTGCGCGCCCTCGGAGTCGTAGGCGGTGGTGCGGACCTCGTCGGGCAGGACCAGGGGGACGGTGCGCTGGTCGGCGGTGACCAGGTGGGCGTCCCACTCCTCCTGGCGGATCACGCCTCCGCACTCGCTGAGGCTGCGGGCGAAGAGCTCCTCGGCCCGCACCCTGGCCTCGAAGCGGCCGCTCTGGATGGTGACCGGGTAGCTGAGCCGCGCCGTGCCGGGACGGCGCACCAGCCGGAGCTCGGTGGCCTCGGCGGCGGGCGCGGACAGCAGTTCGCCGCCCAGGGTGAGTTCGGCGGTGCGGACGTCGAAGTGGTGCTCGGTGACCTGGGCGCGCGCGGGTTCGACGGCGATGACCAGGTGCCGGTCCCGGTTCCAGTGCGGGCGTACCCACACGTCGTCGCCGACGCTCTGGTACCCGGGCCGCTCGGGCGGGCCGGGGACCGGGCTGGAGACGATGCGGCGGCGGGCCAGGCTGCGGTTGAACACCACCAGCTCGATCTTCCACTCGCCGGGCTCCCAGCCGCCGGAGCCGCGCAGACGGCGCGGGTCCACGACGACGGTGAAGCCGCCGTAGTCGTGGCGGGCGGAGTCGGGGAGGTCGGGCAGCCGGTACTCGGCGGCCAGACGGGTCCGCACGGGGACACGGACGCGGCGCTTGGTGGCGGTGTTGACCACGAAGGCGACCACGTGCTGCTGCCAGCGCTTGCGGGCCCGCAGGTTCCGGATACCGATCCGCCCGCTGACGTGCAGTCGACCGTCCTCCCAGTGGATGTCCTCGGTCTTCTGCCGGACCTTGATCTCGTCCTCGAGGCGGTAGATCTCCTTGGGGACCGCCTTGGCCGGGTCCTTCGCCTCGAAGAAGGGGTAGCGGACGTAGTAGCCGAGCCCCTGCCGGACGACCGTGGCCTTCTTGATCTCGACGCTCTTGGCGAAGGTGGCGACCTCCAGCACGTCGTCCAGGCGCCGCTTGCGCACCAGGTGGTACAGGAGGCGGTCCAGCACGTTGAGGCCGCGCAGGAGGCTGTCCGGGACGTGGTCGAGGTAGGTGTTGAGCAGGTCGAGGACGGTCTCGCGGACCTCCTGGTCCGCGTCGTCGAGCCGCAGGAGGAGGCGGTGGAGCTCGCCCTGGAGGCGGATGCGGTCCCACAGTTCGCGGTCGGCGGTGGTGAGGTCGGCGCCGAGTTCGCGCATGGTGGTGACGCGACGCGTGAGTGCCGCGCTCTCCAGGGGTGTGACCTTCTTCTCGCGTTCGCGCATCAGCAGCACGGGGGCGGGCAGGACGTCGACTGCCTGGGCGAGCAGGGTCGCGCGGCCGATGGCGAGGTCGGTGTCCTCCCTGGCCACGGCGTGGTCGGGCAGGGAGTCCCAGAACTCCCGGCGCCAGAGGCGGTTGCCCAGGGTGGCGTCCGCGATCAGGCCGGGGACCGCCCTGGGGTCCTCGGCGAGCCGCTGGCGGCCGAACTTGCGGTGGGCCTTGGAGGGCGCGGCGCCGAGTTCGTTGAACTGGTGGACGTTGCCGATGACCAGGTCGGAGCGGGTGTCGGCCGCGCTCTGGGCCAGGTGGGCGAGCGCGTAGGCGGTCAGCGCGTCGGAGCCGGTGAGGAAGAGCAGGTGGCTGCCGGTGGCGGCGGCGGCCCCCCGGGAGCGTGCCCTGGCGTGGTCCGGGGCCGGTTCTCCGGTGAGGAGGGTGACGCGCAGTCCGGCGGGCGGTGTGGCCGCGAAGGCGGTGGCGGTGGCCAGCCCGTCCTCGCGCGCGGACTCGACGGCCTCGTCCCCCTGGTCGTTCTCCTCCGGGACGGACTCGTCGGAGGCGTCGGCGGCGGTCGCCTCGTCGTCCCCGTTCGTGTCCGGGTCGGTGGTCCCGGGGTCGGCCGGTGTCGGTCCGGCGTCGCCGTTGGTGGTTCGGACCGGCGCGAGGACGACCTCGACGTCCGGCTGTGCGGCGCCCTCGCGCGCCGCCGCCCCGGTCTGGCTCTCGTCACGTTGACGGGCCAGCGAGTCGAGGCAGTTCTGCAAGTGTGGTTCGGTGACGTCGAACGTCACGACGACTGTGGGTTCGGGCACGGAAGTTGACACCCTCCGGAGGGTTCGTCTCTACACGACGTGCGGGCACCGTGGTGCGGACGGTCCGCATGGAACAGACGGCCAGTAACTGAATGTAGACGGTTCACGACCCGTCTCGTGTCGAACCCGGAACAGTCGGGGGTGCGGGTACGAGGGGAGATGCGCGGCGTTCGCCGCGCCTGTGCCCGGCGCTGTGCCAGGGCCCTGCACTAGGGTCTGATCCAGGATTATCACAGGCCCCGGGACACGGTGCGCACACCGACCACCCCCGAGGCGTCCGGGCGGGGGTGCGAGGACGTCGCGGAAACCGGGACACAGCGAAGAGGAACAGGCGGCGATGGCCTCTCCCGAGCACGAGGACGAACAGCGACGGCCCTCCTACGGGCGGCCCCTCCCCCCGGGTGACTCCCTGTTCACCCCGGGCGCGGGGAGGTTGCGCGGCGAGGTGGAGCGGAGGAGCGCGGTACCGCTGGTGTGGCTGCACCAGCGGCCGGGGTGGCTCCCGCCGGTGGTGTTGGGGGCGCTGTTCCTCGCGGGGCTGATGGCCCCGGGTTGGCTGGGTGCCCCGTGCCTGTTGCTGGTGGCGGCGGTCTTCGGTTGGTTGGCCTTCCTGACCTGGCCCTCGCTCCAGCGGCAGCAGCGGGTGCCCCGGGTCCTGATGATCGTGGTGGTGCTGGTGTTGGCTGTGGCGAGGGTGCTGGGCTTCTGAGGACAGGAGGACTCCCGCCTCCCTTGCCAGTTTTGACAATCATTTTCGTTTTCGTGATAATGAAGCAGTGTCTGCCCAGTTCACGGAGGACGGGGCTCCGAGCCCCGACACCCCGCCCGCCTTCCAGGCCGTCGACGCGCACGCCGCCTACGACGGCGTCACCGTCCTCGACGGCGTGAGCCTCGACGTCCCCGCGGGTCAGACCATGGCCGTTCTCGGACCCAACGGTTCGGGCAAGTCCACGCTGATGCGCGCGATGCTCGGCATCGTGCCCCTCACCTCCGGACGGATCCTCCTCCACGGGACGCCGCTGCGCCGGTTCCGGGACTGGCGGCGGATCGGCTACGTCCCCCAGCGGCTCACCGCCGGGGGAGCCGTGCCCGCCACCGTGCGCGAGATCGTCGCCTCCGGGCAGGTCGCCCGGCGCCGCCGCCTCTCCCTGCCCACGCGGGCCGACCGCGCCGCCGTCGACGACGCCCTCGCCACCGTGGACCTGTCCGACCGCGCCGGCGACGCCGTGCGCGAGCTCTCGGGCGGCCAGCAGCAACGGGTGCTGATCGCCCGCGCGCTGGCCGGACGCCCGGACACCTTCGTGATGGACGAGCCCATGGCCGGGGTGGACGCGGAGAACCAGCGCGCCCTGGCCCGCGCCATCACCCACCTGCGTGACCAGGGCAGCACCGTGGTCCTGGTGCTGCACGAGCTGGGCCCGCTGGAGGAGGTCATCGAGCGCGCGGTCGTGCTGGAGCACGGCCGGATCGTGCACGACGGCCCGCCGCCCGAGGCCACCGGCGAGTGCGCGCGCCCCGGGCACGAGCACCAGCATCCGCACCCCGACCCCAACGATCCCGACCCCGCGCACGCCACCGCGCCCTCGGAGATGGTCCGCCTGGAGGTACCCCGCCGTGACTGAGCTGCTCCAGTACGAGTTCATGCGGCGCGCGCTGCTCGCCGCGGTGCTGGTCGGCCTGGTCACCCCGGTCATCGGCACCTTCCTGGTCCAGCGGCGGCTCGCCCTGCTGGGCGACGGGATCGGTCACGTGGCCCTGACCGGTGTGGCCCTGGGCCTGCTCACGAGCACCTCACCGGTGCTCACGGCGGCGGTCGTGGCCACGCTGGGCGCCATCCTGATGGAGATGGTCCGGGTGCGCACGCGCACCAGCGGCGACGTGGCGCTGGCGCTGCTGTTCTACGGAGGCATCGCGGGCGGCGTGCTGCTCATCGGGCTGACCCCGGGGGCGAGCAACGCCACGCTCACCTCGTACCTGTTCGGTTCGGTCAGCACCGTGGGCGAGCAGGACATCTGGATCGTGGGCGTGCTCGCGGTGGGCGTGCTCGCGGTGCTGGCCGTCTTCGGCCGGGAGCTGTTCGTGCTGTGCCAGGACGAGGAGGTCGCCAGGGCCCACGGGTTGCCGGTGCGCTTCCTGAGCATCCTGCTGGCGGTGACCGCGGCGCTGACCGTGGTGATCGCGATGCGCGTGGTGGGTGTGCTGATGGTGAGCGCGTTGATGATCGTCCCGGTCGCCGCCGCGCAGCAGCTGAGCCGCAGCTTCCGGGTGACGATGGGGTTGGCGGTGCTGATCGGGCTGGTCTCCTCGCTCGGCGGGCTGACCACGGCCTTCTACTCCGACCTCGCGCCGGGGGCCACGATCGTGCTGCTCGCCCTCGCCGTCTTCTGCCTCGCCGTGTTGGTCGGCGGGGTCATGCGCCGCGTGACCAGGCGGCGGACACCGGCACCCCTGCATCCCGTGGCGGAGGGTCCGGCGGATACGATGCCCCAGACAGATCGGGGGAGGGTGACACCATGAGCACACGTCGCGAGGCCGTCCGTCAGGCACTGACCGAGTCCTCCGGTTTCCGCAGCGCGCAGGACCTGTACGCGGACCTGCGAGCCGACGGTTCCAAGATCGGCCTGACCACCGTGTACCGGGCCCTCCAGGCCCTGAGTGACTCGGGTGAGGTCGACGTCCTGCGCACCGACGACGGCGAGGCCGTCTACCGTGCGTGCGACACCGAGAGCCACCACCACCACCTGGTGTGCCGTACCTGCTCCACCGCAGTGGAGATCGAGGGTCCCACCGTGGAGCGGTGGGCCGCCGAGGTGGGGGCCAAGCACGGCTTCACCGGGGTGACGCACACGGTCGAGGTGTTCGGCACCTGCGGCACCTGCTCGCGGCGTCTGGCCCAACAGGGCAGCGCACAGCAGGTCTGACCGACGACGCCCGAGGGCCCCGCGCGATCGCGCGGGGCCCTCGTCGTGTGTCGGCCCGCTCACGGACCGCCCGGGGGCGCGGGAGGGACGGAGCGCACAGTGCACACGGTCTCCACCCGGTGGTTACCGACTGGTAGCCAAGTCGTGTCGTGCCTCGGCCAGGCTGTGCCTTCGTGTACAGACGAACCACGGCCGCGCTGCTGACCGCGCTGCTGATCTCCCCGCTCCTGCCCGCCAGCCCCGCCTCGGCCCAGGAGGGCCGGGCCGACCCCCGCATCGTCACCCACAACGCCTTCCTCCTCCCCAAGGCCCTCTACCCCAACTGGGGGCAGGACGTCCGCGCCGACCTGACCGTCGAGGACGGTCTCCTCTCCGGCCAGGACGTGGTGGTGCTCCAGGAGCTCTTCGAGAACTCCAGCGCCGACCGCCTACGCACGGGGCTGGCCGAGGAGTACCCGCACGGCACCCCCGTCGTGGGCCGTTCCCAGGCCGGGTGGGACCACACCACCGGTTTCCGGAACGAGACCGTCACCAACGGCGGCGTCAGCGTGCACAGCGTCTGGCCGGTCGTCCGCGCCGAACAGCACGTCTTCTCCCGCGCCTGCGGGGCCGACTGGTTCTCCAACAAGGGCTTCGCCTACGTGGAGCTGGACACCCCGGACGGTCGCCTGCACGTGGTGGGCACACACATGCAGTCCGAGGACGGCGCCTGCCGGTCCGGCGAGGACGCGCGCGTCCGGGAGAGCCAGCTCGACCAGATCGTCGCGCTGCTGGACTCCAAGGACATCCCCGACGACGAGCGGATCTACCTCGCCGGTGACCTGAACATCGTGGGCGGCGGCGCCGAGTGGGAACGGGCCGTCGACCGGCTGGACGCCGTGGCCCCGGAGTACACCGGCGACGTGCCCTCCTGGGACCCCGCGGGCAACTCGATCGCCGCCCACGACTACTCCGGCTGGGACGGTCAGCAACTGGACCACGTCCTGCCGATCCGCAACGGCGCCGCCCCGACGTCCTACGTGAACGAGACCCGCGCGGTGAAGAGCGAACCCTGGACTGTACGCTCCTGGGGCCGTTCCCACACCTACGACGACTACTCGGACCACTACCCGGTGTTCGGTTCCACCCCGCGCCCCTGACCCCCGGCGGGAGAAGCACCCTCGACAGACCCCCGTCCCCTGGGGGAACCTGGGAAGGAACGCCGTTGGGCCACTGGACCAAGCATCCGAAGAAGGAGGGCGAGGAGGCGCTCCGGCTGATCGCGGAGCTCGGGTGGCGAATCGAGGACCCGCCCACCTACTACACGATCAAGTGCCCCTGCGGAGCCCACCAGCGACAGGTCCACCTGTCGCCCTCCAACCCGAACTACTGGACCCAGACCGTACGCTTCGTGAGACGAGTGTGCCCGCCCGAACAGCAGGAGGACGTGTGAGCGTGCGGACCGCCACCCAGTTGTCCCTTCAGTTCCGGCTCGGCACCGACCCCGCGAGCACCCCGGAGATGGTCCACGCGCACGGGGAGACCGTGATGCGGGAGCTGCTCGAACTCGAACGGCACAACCCCGACTTCACCGACTCCACCGTGAGCACCGACGCCCTGGAACGGACCGTCACCGTGGAGATCCTGGTCCTGGACGAGGGCGATCCACCGCGGGTGCTGCGCCGGGCCCTGGACCTGATCCGCACCGCGATCCACGCGGCGGGCGGCGCCACCCCGAACTGGCCGGTCGACGACCAGCCGAGCCGGGTGAACATGGCCGCCGCCCAGAACCTGGTCACGGCCACCTGAGTCCACGCGCGAGGCCCCGCCGCTCCGTGCGGCGGGGCCTCGCGGTCAGCGTGCCCCGGGGGTCAGCGACCGTCCCGGGACCGGTCGCAGCGTTCCAGGGTGGGCCGCTTGGCGTCGACCCCGTCACCCGAGGAACGGCCGGTCAGGCGCCGGTGGATCCACGGCACCAGGAACTCCCGGGCCCAGTGCAGGTCCTCCTGGCGCGCCGTGCGCCAGTCGCGCGGCTCCGGCGCCGGGAAGGGCTCGTCCCAGTCGGAGTCCACCGGGAGGCCCAGGACCTCGCACACCCGCAGGGCGAGCCTGCGGTGCCCCTCGGAGGACAGGTGGAGGCGGTCCCAGTTCCAGGCCTGGGCGTCCGAGAACACCTTCATGCTCCACACGTCGACGACGTCGCACCCGTACCGGTCCGCGACGGCGCGCATGTGCATGTTGTAGGTGGCGATCTTGCCGCGCAGGTGGCGCATGACCGGCTGCCAGTTGGTGTCGAAGCCGGTGAAGATGACCACCCGGGCGCCGGTGGCGCGCAGGTCGGCCACCATCGACTCGAAGATGGCCACGACCTGGTCCGGGTCACTGCCGGGCCGGATGATGTCGTTGCCGCCCGCGCACAGGGTGACGAGGTCGGGCTTCATCTCGACCGCGCGCGGCACCTGTTCGTCGCGGATCTGCGCGATCAGGCGTCCCCGGATGGCGAGGTTGGCGTAGCGGACCTCGGGCACGTGGTCCGCCAGGTGTTCGGCCACGCGGTCGGCCCAGCCCCGGTAGCGGCCGTGGGGCACGCTGTCGCTGTCCGGGTAGGGGTCGCTCATGCCCTCGGTGAAGCTGTCCCCGAGGGCGACGTAGGACAGGATGTCCTTGCTTTTCAGGTCACCGGGAGATCCGGTCGGCACACCGCTCATGGTGTTCGATGATGCAACTCGAAGCCACGGTTACGCGACAGTAGGTTGTGGTTTCGTCGCGTTTTGGGGCAGAGCTCACACCATGAGCGGTGTGCCCGGAACGGTGTCGGAGGAGCGGCTCAGCGGTCCTTGGTGAGCGGGGTGAGCACGGGACGCTTGGCGGTCACCGTGTCTCCCGAGGACTTCCCCGTGAGGCGGCGGCCGATCCACGGACCCAGGGAGTCCTTCACCCAGTGCAGGTCGTCCCGGCGCGCCTCGGTCCAGCTGACCGGTTCCGCCTCCGGCCACGGCTCGTCCCACCGCTCCCCGGTGGGCACGCCCAGGACCTCGGCCACGCGCAGTGCCAGGCGGCGGTGGCCCTCGGGCGACATGTGCAGCCGGTCCTCGTCCCAGGCGCGGGGGTCGGTGAGGACGTCCATGGACCACTGGTCGACCAGGAAGCAGTCGTAGCGGTCCGCGATCGCGCGCACGTTCAGGTAGTAGCGCGCGAACGGCCCGATGGTGCCGCGCATGTACCCGGAGGAGACGTTCACGCCGGTGAACAGGACCACCTGGCTGCCCTGGGCGCGCAGGCGGGACACGGTGTGGTCGAGGATCTTCGCCAGGCGCTCGGGGTCCCCGGCCGGACGCAGGATGTCGTTGCCGCCCGCGCACAGGGTGACCAGGTCCGGCGCCATCTCCAGGGTGGGCGGGATCTGGTCGGTGACGATCTGCCGGATGAGCTTGCCGCGCACGGCCAGGTTGGCGTACTCGATCTCGCCCACGTGGTCGGCCAGGTGCTCGGCCAGTCGGTCCGCCCAGCCACGGAACACACCGCTGCCGTCCGGGTGGGGGTCGCCCACTCCCTCGGTGAAGCTGTCCCCGACCGAGACGAGTGACATCCCCGGCCTGACCAGTGCTTCGTCGGTCCGCTCCATCACTTTCCCCCCTCCGCGACCGGGTTGGGCACGGCGCCGCCGTACCGACGGTCCCGGCTCACGTAGATCTCACAGGCCCGCCACAGGTCGCGGCGGTCGAAGTCGGGCCAGAGCGTCTCCAGGAAGACGAACTCGGCGTAGGCGGACTGCCAGAGGAGGAAGTTGGACAGCCGCTGCTCACCGGAGGAGCGCACGAACAGGTCCACCGGAGGCACGTCCGGGGCGTACAGGTGCTGGGAGAGGGTGTCCTCGGTGATCTTCTCCGGGGAGATGCGCCCCTCGGCGGCCTGGCGGGCCAGCTCGCGGGCGGCGTCGACGATCTCGGCCTGGCCCCCGTAGTTCACGCAGAACTGGAGGGTGAGCCGGGTGTTGTCCCGGGTCATCTCCTCCGCGTCCTTGAGCTCCTTGATGACGCTCTTCCAGAGCATTCCGGGGCGCCCGGCCCACTTGACGCGCACGCCCCGGGCGTGGAGCTCGTCGCGGCGGTTGCGGATCGTGTCGCGGTTGAAGCCGAGGAGGAAGCGCACCTCGTCCGGCGAGCGCTTCCAGTTCTCGGTGGAGAAGGCGTAGGCGGAGAGGTTGGGGATCCCCATCTCCAGGGCGCCCTCGATCACGTCGAAGAGCGAGGACTCACCGGCCTTGTGCCCCTCGGTACGCGCCAGACCGCGTTCCTTCGCCCAACGACCGTTGCCGTCCATGACCACGGCCACGTGCCGTGGCACCAGGTCGGCCGGCACCTCCGGGGGCCGGGCGCCGCTCGGGTGCGGGACGGGCGGGGTGTGGTCCGGCTCGCGCCGTCCACCGTTGTCGAAGCTGAACAGACTCAAGAACGCTCCACATGGCGCAGTGATCGGATTCCGTTTTCCAGGTGCCACTGTAGGTAGGCCGCGACCAGCCCGCTGCACTCGGAGCGCTGCCTGCCGTCGCTGGCGTCCGCGCTGTCCCAGTCGCCCCCGAGCAGCGCCGACATGAGCCGGAGCGTGTCGGGCGCGGGATGCGTGGAACCGTGGGGACGGCACACCGAGCAGACCATACCCCCGGCGTGCACCGCGAACGCACGGTGCTCCCCCCGGCTCGCGCAGCGGGCGCACTCGGTGAGGGCGGGCGCGTACCCGGCCACCGCCAGGGAGCGCAGGAGGTAGGCGTCCAGGACCAGACGGGAGTCGTGGCTCCCCTCCCCCAGGGTACGCAGGGCACCGATGAGCAGGAGGAACTGGCGCAGGGCCGGGTCCTTCTCCACCGCCACGATCTTCTCGGCGGTCTCCAGCATGGCGGTGGCGGCGGTGTAGCGGGAGTAGTCGGAGACCACGGCGGCGCCGTAGGAGCGCACGGTCTCGGCCTGGGTGATGACGTCGAGGGTCCGGCCGGTGTGCAGCTGGAGGTCGACGTGGGTGCACGGTTCCAGGCGGGCGCCGAAGCGCGACTTGGTCCGGCGCACGCCCTTGCCGACGGCGCGGACCAGACCGGTCCGCCGGGTCAGGAGGGTGACGATGCGGTCGGCCTCGCCCAGTTTCTGGTTGCGCAGGACGACGCCCTCGTCGCGGTAGAGACTCACCCTCCCATTGTCGCGGATGGCACCGACCGGACCGGGTCCACCGTGTCCGCCTCCCCGGGCCGCCATGACGCGCACCACCCTGAACAGGTTTATTACGGTTTGGATTCCCTTTTCTCAGCATTTGCTCTACTCTCACGCGCTAGGGCCTGACGGTTTCGGTCCCGCCGCCCTTCCCTCGCGGCGCCGACGACCGTGACCGTAACCCCAGGTGGGTGCCCGAGGAATTCCCCAACCCGGAAGGCAGAGCGATATGGCGCGAGGTCGTCGAGGCAGACGCAGGACGAGCGCCCGCGAACAGCGCTCGGTCCGTGCGGCACGACGCGGGAGGGTGCCGGTCGTGGCCGCCATGGTGGCGGTCCCGGTGGGGCTGACCCTGGCCGGCGCACTGGTGCTGGCCGGGACCGGCGACCCGACGGGCCCGGCGGACGGCACGGCCGCCGCCGACGCGGGCGGGGTCGGGAGCTCGGTGAGCGACGACGCCAACGCCCCGGGAACGGACGCGGAGGACGACTTCTTCGACGAGCCCACGGCGACGCCGAGCGCCGCCGAGCCCCAGGGGGACGGCGGCCCGCGGACCTCCACGGTCACCGCGTCCTCCTCCGCCGAGGAGGCCGAGGAGTCGGCGCCCGACGACGGCGGGAGCGGAGGCGGAGGATCCGACGACGGTGGCGGTGGGAACGGCGGCGGAGGGGGCGGTGGCCCGTCCACCGGAGGTCCGCAGGCCACCGCCGTGGTGACCCTGGTCAACAGTGAGCGCGCCGCCAACGGATGCGGTGCCCTGCGCGTGGACTCCAAGCTGACCTCCGCCGCTCAGGAGCACAGCGAGGACATGGACGCCCGCGACTACATGGCCCACGACAACCCCGACGGCGAGGGTCCGGGCGACCGGGCGGAGCGGCACGGCTACGGCTCCTGGGGCGCGGAGAACGTCGCCAAGGGTCAGACCAGCGCGGAGCAGGTCATGGACGCCTGGATGAACAGTCCCGGGCACCGGGCCAACATCCTCAACTGCGACCTGGTCGCGATCGGGGTCGGTGAGTCCGGCAACGCCTGGACGCAGAAGTTCGGCTACCAGTAGCCCGACCCGAAACGACGGGCCGCGTCCCCTGGGGCGCGGCCCGTCGTCGTGTGCGGGAGCGTGTTCCGGCCGACGCCCCTGGGGAGGAGAAGGAAGCCGGAACGGTTCGGCGGAGAGCGTGAAGGCCCGCGGACAGCGGCGCGGCGTCGAGTCGCCGCGTGGCCGCCGGGACCTCTCCGGGTGTCCCGCTCGGCCGCCCGGGGACCCTGGGGCTCCGCCGGACGATTTCTCGGCACAGGGGGGAATGTCGGCGTTCCGCCGCAGGGCCCGCCACGGGTTCCCCACACGCGGGACGGGGCCCGCGACGCGTGTCGCGGGCCCCGTCCTCCCAGTGCGAGGGGGGAGCCGGCCGCCCTGTGCCCGGGGCGCCCGGCGGTAGTGGATCAGGCGCGGCTGATGGCGCTGCACATGGCCTTCAGCGAGGCCGTGGTGATGCTGCTGTGGATACCGACGCCCCACACGACCCGGCCGTCGATCTCGGCCTCCACGTAGGCAGCGGCACGGGCGTTGCCGTCCTCACCCATGGAGTGCTCGACGTAGTCGATGACCCGGACCTTGACGTCCACGTCGGCCAGCGCGTCGCCGAACGCGGAGATGGGACCGTTGCCGGTGCCCCTCAGCTCGCGGATCTCACCGTTGACGCGGGCGTCGGCCTGGATCGAGTAGGTGCCGTCCTCGGCGGTGCTGGAGCGGTGCGCCAGGACCGCCACCGGACCGTTCTCGGCCAGGTAGGTCTGGGTGAAGATGTCCCAGATCCGGTCGGCGGGGAACTCGCCGCCCTCGGCGTCGGTGAACTGCTGGATGACCTGGGAGAACTCGATCTGCAGGCGGCGCGGCAGGTCCAGCGAGTGGTCGCGCTGCATGATGTAGGAGACGCCGCCCTTGCCGGACTGGCTGTTGACCCGGATGACCGCCTCGTAGTTGCGGCCCACGTCCTTGGGGTCGATGGGCAGGTACGGGACGTCCCACGGGTGGTCCTCGACCGCGTTCCCGGCCTCCTCGGCGCGGGCCTCCAGGTCGGTGAAGCCCTTCTTGATGGCGTCCTGGTGGGAGCCGGAGAAGGCGGTGTACACCAGGTCGCCGCCGTAGGGGTGGCGGGGCGCGACCGGCAGCTGGGTGCAGTGCTCGACCGTGCGGCGGATCTCGTCGATGTCGGAGAAGTCGATCTTCGGGTCGACGCCCTGGCTGAACAGGTTCATGCCCAGGGTGACCAGGCAGACGTTGCCGGTGCGCTCGCCGTGGCCGAACAGGCAGCCCTCGACGCGGTCGGCACCGGCCATGACGGCCAGTTCGGCGGAGGCCACACCGGTACCGCGGTCGTTGTGCGGGTGCACGGACAGGACCACGTGCTCGCGCCGCGACAGGTTGCGGCTCATCCACTCGATCTGGTCGGCGTAGACGTTGGGGGTGGAGCGCTCCACGGTGGCGGGCAGGTTCAGGATGATCTCGCGCCCGGGGCCGGGCCGCCACACGTCCATGACGGCCTCGCAGACCTCCAGGGCGAAGTCCAGCTCGGTGTCGACGAAGATCTCCGGGGAGTACTGGTAGCCGAAGTACTCGGTGTCGCCCAGGTACTGCTCGGCGAAGCGCACCACGTGGCGGGTGCCCTGGACCGCGATGTCCTTGCAGGCCTCGCGGTCGACCCGGAAGACCACGCGGCGGAACGTGGGAGCGGTCGCGTTGTACAGGTGCACGGTGGCGCGCTTGGCGCCGACCAGGCTCTGCACGGTGCGCTCGATCAGGTCCTCGCGGGCCTGGGTCAGGACGGAGATCTGCACGTCGTCGGGGATCAGGTCGTCCTCGATCAGCGACCGGACGAAGTCGAAGTCGGTCTGGCTGGCGGAGGGGAAGCCGACCTCGATCTCCTTGTAGCCCATCGTGACCAGCAGCCGGAAGATCTCGTGCTTGCGGGTGGCGTCCATGGGCTCGATCAGTGCCTGGTTGCCGTCACGCAGGTCGGTGGACAGCCAGCGCGGCGCCTCGGTGATGCTCTTGGCCGGCCACGTGCGGTCGGGCAGGTCCACCGACCGGAACGGCTGGTAGCGGTGGAACGGCATGGGGCTGGTCTGCTGCTGCGGCACCATAACGGTGGGCTCCTCGGGAAAAGTGTGGCGCGTGATGTCGTGGTCGACACGGCAAGCCGAAGTCCCGCGGCGAGGGGCCGACCTTCTAACGATCCCCGCCGCGGCCACTAAGAAGGAGGAGCTCGCGCAGCATAACGATCGTCACGCTAGCAGACGGGGCGTGAATTCTGGTACCCGACGTCCACATGGTGGGACTCACCCTGCCTGAACTGGGACGCCCTGCCCGGTTTCCGTGGCTATCAACCGATCCTCGAAATCAGGTACCTCGACTTCAAGATACAGCCGCGAGCAGTTACCCTGGTGGCGAACCCTTCAGTGCTAGGGGGGTCATACGGAGTCCGTCGGCGGGACCCAGGGTGCGGCCAACACCCGAGGCCCCCACAGGCAGGTAAGCCCAGCCACCGCAGGGCCGGTACCGCCGACGGACCTCCTCACACCGCGGGCGTCACCGCTCGGGCACGCCGAGGTCGAACTCGGCCCACATGAGATACGCCCACTCCTCCTCGGTGCCGATCCGTCTGCTTCCCCACCGGCTGGCGAAGTGCGCGATGAGCGTCAGCCCGGTCCCCTCGGCCTGCTCCACGCCTCCCCAGAGCGGCGGGACCGGTGCCACCTCGGCGGACTCCCTCTCCCCCACGGAGAGGCGTAAGACACGCCGGGACGCCCCTCCGCCGCGCAGGGACAGGCTGCGGAACACGACGATCCCCCTGCCGGCCCAGGAGGCCCGGGTCAGGGCTCCGGTGAACATCTCGCTGAGGCAGAGCCGCACGGCGTCCTCCGTCTCCCCACCCGCACCGGGGAAGCGGGAGAGGTCCCGAGCCAGATCGCCACGGGCCACGCCGATGTGGCGGGGGCCGCCCGGATACCAACGGGACTTCCAGCGCTGCTCGGTGCGGGGTTCGGTCGGGTGGGTGCTGGTTCGGTTCATGGCCGCTCTCCTCAGGATGATGGGGAAACACTCAGGACCGACGCCTCGTCGTCGATCCACACGCTCTGCCGGTCGGGCGTCACCGTCAGCCCGAACCGGCCCGGGTCCGGGCGACCGGCCTCCCGCCAGAGACCGTGGGCCCGTTCGAGCTCGTCGGCCAGGAACCGGGGACCCTTCTGGCGGACCTCGGACCTCCCGAACCTGGGTTCGCCCGGCGTACGCAGGAGGGCCCAGGAACCCGTGGCCGGGTCCACGAGGCACAGGGACACCGTGTGACCCGCTCCGTGGCGCACGGCCCGCCCCACCCCGGGGAGGAGGAGCCCCGCCGCGAACACCGCCGAGGGGTCGAGGAGGTCGCCGCGACCCAGATCGGAACCGCGAACGGCCCGGTCCGCCTCGGGCCGCAGACTCCGTGACAGACGGTTCCAGAGCGCGAGCCCGCCCTGATGGCCCTCGCCCGCCCTCAGCGGCGAGAACCGGCCCCTCGCCACGCCGTCCGGGCCCACACGCAGGTCGGCCAGGGCCAGTTGCAGGGACGCGTCCCCCCACGGGACGAGGACCCGTCCGCCGGGCTGGCACCGGCGTATCCAGGCGTAGGGGATCCGATCGACCGGCGCGAAGCCCAGCACGCGGTCGCAGGGCGCCCGCTCCGGCCACCCCGCGTCGGTGTCGACGCTGACCACACGCGGTTCGAGCCCGGCGGAGGCCAGGCGGACACGGACGTGCTCGGATCGCGCGAAGCCCGACTCCACCGTGGTGACCGCGTCGTCGCCGAGCCGCATCGTGAGGAGCCCGGCGCAGTAGCCGCTGCCGGAGCCGACCTCCAGGACCTGCATTCCCGGTGTGGCCCGGGAGGCACCCAGGACCTCGGCCGCCAGCGAGGGGGAGCACACCGCGACACGGACCCGCCGCGTCCGGTCCTCTCCCTGCGGCTCCAGGATCTGGGAGTCGGCGTAGGCCCCGCGAAGCCACCCGTCCTCGTCCTCGTACCGGTCGAGCCGCACTCCCTCGGAGTCCTCGAACCGATCGGGCACGAAGAGGTGACGCGGCAGGGCCTCGAAGGAGGACCGCCACTCCATCGGTAACAGGCCCCGTGTCAGGAGCCGCCCGACGAGGTCCTTCCGGTGGGAGGTCACGGACGCCCCCCGTTCACCAGCTCCGACGGGTCGAGGGCCGTTTCTCGCGAGGGTCTGTTTCGCTGGTGCGTTCGACTCCGTGTCTCGGTTTTCAAGGTGGACGGACTCCATCCGCCGCGGTCCGGACCCAATCAGGGTCTTGAGTCCATTACACGGCCGTTCGTTCTGGGTAAGGATGAACAGGAACATGGGAACCCGATCACCCTTCCTCGCGGAATCCCGAACGGATATACACCGGTGGTATGAATGCCAAAACACCTGGCCCACGCGGCACTGAGGCCACCACTTCCATTCTGGAGCCGCATGGACGTCCGCCGCTCCCTCACGGAACGGGACGCGGGGAGGCTCTTCGGCCTCCTTCGGCAGCACACCGGCGCGAGCCAACAGGTGATCGGATCAGCCGTTGACATGGCACAGCCCCACGTGAGCGCGATCATGTCGGGGCGCAGGTCCGTCACCGCGCTCAACACGTGGCTGCGTGTCGCGGACGGCCTGGAGATGCCCACCCAGGCCAGACGTGCCCTCGGACTCGCCGATGGCCCGGAAAGGCATGATCATGTGGGTCCCGGGACAGAACTGTCTCCACAGCATGGCGAATTCTCTCCCTCCACCACAACGGCGGGGGACATCGCCGAGATCACGTTGAGGGACCTGATGAAACGCAGAGACGCTTTCGCCGTCGGCGGAGGATTGATCGCTGGCGCCGCCCTGACGGAGCTGGTCGAACGCTGGTTGGCGCCGCGCGCCGCGGGACCGGTGAACGGTCGGAATTCGATCGGGGAACTGGAACTCGAAAGGATCGAGGCCGCCACGGTCTGCCTGAGGCACTGGCGCGAGAGGTGGCGGATGGGGACGCGGAGGAAGGCGGTGATCGGCCAGCTCTCCGAGGTCTCCGAACTCGTGGAGAACCCGCAGGGCGCCCAGGTGCAGTCGAGGCTCTTCGCCGTGATGGCGGAGCTCGCCAAGATCGTGGCGTCGATGTCCTTCGACTCCGGGGACCACGCCACCGCGCAGCGCTACTACGGAATCTCGCTCCGGGCCCTGCAACAGGCCGGGCCCGAACACCGGGCCTACGGCATCGGCGTCCTGGCCGACATGGCCCGCCAGATGCTCGACCTGCACCGTCCCGAGGACGCGCTCGACCTCATCCGGCTGGCCCTCGACAAGTCCGAGTCCCTCGGACTGGCACCCGTCGCCCGCTCCCTGTTACGCACGCGGGAGGCGTGGTCCTACGCGCACATGGGCCGGGCCGCGGCCTTCCGCCGCTCCGTCCACCAGGCCGAGGACCTGTTCGCGCAGGGAGGGGACGACCTGCCCCTGTGGGCCAGGAGCTTCAACGGCGCGGAACTCTCGGGGGTGATCGGCGCCCGCTACCGGGACCTGGGTCGGCTCCAGGACGAGCCCGCGGAGAGGCGCCGGTACGCGGAGGTGTCGACCGAGTACCTCCTGCGGGCCCTGGAATCACGGGGTGACGACCAGGAGAAGGGACGCGCGTTCGACCAGGTCGGGTTGGGCCGGACCTACCTGGTGCTCGGTGAGCCCGCCGCCTCCGCCGCGTCGGTGCGCAGTGTGCTGGGATCCCGTTCGGCCATCGGGTCGGGGCGCGTACGGCGACGGATCGAGGACTGGCACACCGAAGCGGCCGTCCTGCACCGGGACCCGGACGTGGCGCAGCTGCGCGAGGAGCTCTCCTTTACCCTGCTTCCACTGCCCCGAACGTGAAAGGGATGCTGTGACACGGATAGGTATCACCGGACATTCGAACCTGACAGGGAACAGTGCGCAGGTCGTGAGGGGGGCACTGGCCGACGCCCTCGCCCCGTACAGCGACGGGGAGCTGGTGGGGATCTCGTGCCTGGCTCGTGGCGCGGACCAGCTGTTCGCGTCGGCGGTTCTGGAGGCGGGCGGGCGCGTGGAGGTGGTCCTTCCCTCGGCTGACTACCGCGAGAACAAGGTCAAGCCGCACGAACGGGACTCGTTCGACGAGCTGCTCATCCGCGCCGACTCGGTCCGCTACATGCCGCACCGCAGTGCGGGCCGTGCGGCGTACGAAGCCGCGAACCGGACCCTGATGTCCCAGGCGGACCGACTCTTCGCGGTGTGGGACGGTCAACCGGCCGACGGCCACGGCGGGACCGGGGACGCCGTGGAGACCGCCCGTCAGCGAGGGCTGCCGGTCGAGGTGATCTGGCCGGACGGCGTGCGGCGCGGCTGAGGACCCCGTGGCTCACCCCATCCCTCCCCCGGACCGAGGAGTCTCCGACACGGACACCGGGGACTCCGTCGAGCATGGCCAGGCCGTGGACCGGCGTGGCCGCGCCGTGGGGGTTTCCACGGCCTCGCTCACAACCTAGCCCCCGGGACCCGCCCGTGTCCGCGTTTTCCCGAAACTCGGCCGAGGGCGGGGTCCCAGGCACAGGAGCGACACACACCCGACGCGTGCCACCGGCACGGCGGGCCGCTCGCCGCGCCCACCGGTGCCCCGCTCCGTGGCACGGACCGACCGTCACTCCCGCCGGAACACACCCCTCCCCTCACGCCACTCCTGATCACCGACGCCACCCGCGCCACACCGCACGCCACCCGAATCCCGGCGCGCCCCGTGGCGCCGTCCGCCGCGGACCACCTAGCCTTCACTTCTCCCCCACTGTCACCGTCCACGGAACCCGGTTCCGTCGTGGCCACATCCGGACACGGAGAGCGAGTGAGTCGTGACAGGAAAAGCGGGCTTCACGTGGCAAGGCCGTCAAACCAGACGATTCCGAACCCCTGCGGCACGGGGCCTTCCACATTGACAGTTCCGGGCGCCCCGATCTCCAATATCGCCACATATCCGAAGCCTCACCCCCGCTCTACGGAGGCATCGTGTCCCTCACCCCCGTTCGAAGAACACTGGTCCCGGTCGCCGCGAGCGCCCTCCTGCTCGGGCTGCTGACACCGGGCGGCGCGACCGCCGAACCCTCCTACGACCTGTACGAGATCTCCGGTGTGACCACCGCCGAGGAACGGTCGCGGATAGCCGCGTCCGGCGTGGCCATCGACCACGTCGGGGAGGAGTCCGTCCTGGTGACCGGTTCGGTGCACGACATGGCGGAGCTCGGCGAGCTCGGCTACGCCGCCGAGCCGTACGCCCTCCCCGAGACCTTCGCCAACCCCGATCCGGGCTACACGACCTACCCGGAACTGCTGGAGATCATCGACGACCTCGTCGCGGCCCATCCCGACATCGCCGCACAGGAGGTGTACGGGCAGTCCCACGAGGGCCGCGACCTCGTCGCGGTGAAGATCAGCGACAACGTGTCCGTGGACGAGGACCAGCCCGAGGTGCTGTTCACCCACTCCCAGCACGCCCGCGAGCACCTGACCGTGGAGATGGCGATCCACCTGATGCGCCTGCTCACCGACGGGTACGGCGAGGACGAGCGTGTGACCGGTCTGGTGGACAGCCGGGAGATCTGGATCCTGCCGAACGTCAACCCGGACGGCAGCGAGTACGACATGGCGGGTGACACCTGGCGGGACTGGCGCAAGAACCGCTCCCCCAACGAGGGGTCCTCCGCGATCGGCACCGACCTCAACCGCAACTGGGCCCACAACTGGGGCTGCTGCAACGGCTCCTCGGGCGACCCGAGCAGCATCACCTACCGGGGGGACTCCGCCGAGTCGGCCCCCGAGGTCCAAGCCGTCGCGGACTTCGTGCGCGGTCGCGTGGTGGACGGCGAGCAGCAGATCACCAGCGCCATCGACTTCCACACCTACAGTGAGCTCATCCTGTGGCCGTACGGGTACACGTTCGACGAGGTCACCGACGGCATGAACCGCGAGGAGTACGACACCCACCGCGCCCTGGGCGAGTACATGGCCGAGGCCAACGGCTACACGCCCCAGCAGTCCAGCGATCTCTACGTCACGGACGGGTCCATCAACGACTGGCTCTGGGCCGACCAGGGCATCGTGAACTACACGTACGAGATGTATCCGAAATCGCCCCAGGACGGCGGCTTCTACCCACCCTCCTCGGTGATCGAACGCGAGACCGCCCGCAACGAGGAGGCCGTGCTGCGCCTGCTCGACTACGCGGACTGCCCCTATCGCATCATCGGCGAGGAGGAGGCCTACTGCTCCTGACCTCGTGGTCGGGGCCCGGGCGACAGAACGCCCCCTCGCGCGTGCCGAGATAAGGTCCGCACGCGCGAGGGGGTTCGCTCTTGTCCGGACCCCGGGAACGCCCGGGGTCCGGTGGCGGAACCGGGGGGTGGCGCTGAGCCAGCGAAGAACGTCACCACCCCCCGGGGCTGGTGCGGGCCCCCACCTGCCGGTCGCGGAGGGGGCCCGTGCCACGGGGTCGGGGTGCAGGTCCGACCCCGTGGCGGTCTGTGGGGCCCGGTCGCCGGAGCGGCCGGGCCTGGGAGCTACTCGCCGGGCAGCGGCTCGAACTCCCTGACGGCGTTGATGGCCGGACCGTGCGGAGTGTTGGCCTCGCGCTCGATCATGATCTCGACCAGCACCGGGCGGGAGGTGGACTGTGCCTCCTTGCGGGCCCACTCCAGGGACTCCCGGATCTCCCCCGGCTCCCAGACGCGACGGCCGGAGCAGCCGTAGGCCTCCATCAGCTTCACGCTGTCGGTGCCGTACTCGTCGTAGTGGATGTCCACCTGGTAGTTCATGTCGAACGGGATCGACGCCTGGCGGATCAGGCCCAGGTACTCGTTGTTGAGCATGATGATCACGTACGGCACGTTGTACTGGGCCGCGACCGCGAGTTCCTCGACCATGTACTGGAAGCCGTAGTCGCCGACGATGCCGACCACCTCGGCGTCCGGCTCGGTGTGCTTGAGGGCCTTCTTGACGCCGATGGCCGCCGGGATCTCCCAGCCGAGCGGGCCCGCCTGACCGCAGATCTGGTAGTGGCGCGGCTTGTACGCCTTCTGGTGCTGGCCGCCCCAGATCTGGTAGAGGCCGATGGCGGTGACGAAGTAGGTGTCCTCGTCGAAGACCTCGTTGATCTCCTTGTAGACGCGGGGCGCCTTCACGGGGACGGTGTCGAAGTCCTCGCGGCGGGTCAGGGTGGTCTTGAGCTCGTTGACCCGCTCGATCCACGCGCCGACGTTCGCCTTGGCGTCGCGGCGCCTGGCGGCGGCCAGCAGCTCCCGGAGGAACAGCCCGGCGTCGGAGACCACGCCGAGGTCGGGTTCGAAGACCCGGCCGATCTGGGTGGCCTCGATGTCCACGTGGATGAACGTGCGCTCGCCCCGGTAGACGTCGATCTGGCCGGTGTGGCGGTCCGCGAAGCGCGCCCCCACGGCCAGGACCAGGTCCGACTCCAGGAAGGAGGCGTTGCCGTAGCGCTGGGAGGTCTGCACGCCGGTCATGCCGGAGTACAGGGGCGAGTCCTCGTCGAAGGAGCCCTTGCCCATGAGGGTGACCTGGACCGGGACCTGGAGGTGCTCGGCCAGCGCGCGCAGGTCCTCGGAGGCCTCGGCCAGGATCACCCCGCCACCGGCGAGGATGAGCGGGCGCTCGGCCGCGAGCAGCAGGTCCAGGGCGCGCTCGACCCGGGGCAGGTGCGGCTCGACCGTGTTGATCTTGAGCGCGGCGTCCAGCTCGGGGTCGTACTCGATGAGCTGCTGGGCGACGTCCACCGGGATGTCGACGAGTACGGGGCCCGGACGGCCCTCCTGCGCGATCCGGAAGGCCTCACGGAAGATCCACGGGGCGGTGGCCGCCTCCTTGATCTGGACGGCCCACTTGGTGACGGGCTTGGCGATCTCGACGATGTCGACCGCCTGGAAGCCCTCCTTGTCCAGCAGGTCGGTGCGCTGCTGGCCGGTGATGCACACGATCGGGACGGAGTCCGCGATGGCGGTGTACAGGCCGGTGATCATGTTGGTTCCGGCGGGGCCGGAGGTGCCGATGGCCACGCCGACCCTGCCGGTCGTGCGCGACCAGCCGTCGGCCATGTGGGTGGCGCCCTCCTCGTGGCGGACGGTCAGGTGCTCGATGCCGCCCACCTCCTCCATCGCTTTGTAGAGGGGGAGGATCGCCGCGCCGGGGCAGCCGAAGGCGGTGTCGACGCCCTCGTCCTTGAGGACCTCCACGACGGCGTTCATCGCGGGCATTTTCGCCATGGGAGCGAACCCTTCAGTGCTGGGGTGGTGGGAAGTGCCGGGGCGCCCCGGGGTGGGGGCGCCCCGACCATCCGGGGTGAGTGCCAGGGGTGGGCGGTGCGACCGCCTGCCTTCCGGGTGGGCCAACACCCGGAGGCGGCGCACCGCCCCGGTCATACGGAGCTGTGTGGCCGGAGGTGACGCTGGTGGTTCCGGGACCGCCGGGGCGGCCGGGGGTCCTACTCGCCGTCGCGGCCGGAGAGCTGCTCGACGATCTTGAGCAGGGCCGAGTGGTCGAGACCGCCGTGGCCCTGGTTCTTGAGCGCGGCCACGTACTGCGCCACCTGGGACCCCAGCGGGATCGCCACACCGGCGGCGCTCGCGGAGTCGGTGATGATGCGCATGTCCTTGTCGTGCAGGGCGATCCGGAAGCCGGGGGCGAAGTCGCGCTCGCGCATGCCCCGGCCCTTGCGCTGGAGCACGGTGCTGCCCGCGAGCCCGCCGCCCAGGACCTCCAGGCCGGACTCGGTGTCCACGCCGTGGGCCTCCAGGAAGACCAGGGCCTCGGCGAGGAGCTGGATGTTGCCCGCGACGATGAGCTGGTTGGCGGCCTTGACGGTCTGTCCGGAGCCGCTGGGGCCGACCAGGACCGGGGTGGTGCCCAGGACGTCGAAGACGGGGCGCGCCGCCTCGAAGTCCTCGGCCGCGCCGCCGACCATGATGGACAGCTTGGCCTCGATCGCACCGGCCTCGCCGCCGCTGACCGGGGCGTCCAGGACGCGCAGGCCGCGTTCGGCACCGGCCGCCGCCAGCTCGCGGGCGACGTCGGGGCGGATGGTGCTCATGTCGATGACGAGGGTGCCGGGTTTGGCGTGGTCGTAGACGCCGCCCTCACCGCGCAGGACCTGGTCGACGTCCGGGGAGTCCGGGACCATCGTGATGACCACGTCGGCGTCGGAGACGGCCTCGGCGACGCTCCCGCCGCGCAGGCCGCCCTCAGCGACCAGGGCGTCCACCCGGGCGCTGCTGCGGTTGACGCCGGTGACGGTGTGGCCCGCGCGGACGAGGTTGACGGCCATGGGCAGGCCCATGATGCCCAGGCCGATGAAGGCGATCTTCTTGGCGGCCATGACGGCCCCTTTCAGGCTGTGGTGTGGCTGGTCGTGCTGTGGCTGGTGCGGTGAGGGTAACCGCTGGGACCGGTGGGTCAGTCGCGCCAGCCGAAGCTCTCGGCGCTGGGCACGGTCGGCTTGTACTCCAGGCCGACCAGGCCCCGGTAGCCGCCCGCCTGGGCGGCGGTGAGGAGTTCGTCGAGGGGCAGGGCGCCGGTGCCGGGCTCGCCGCGTCCGGGGGCGTCGGCGATCTGGATGTGCCCGAACTCGGCGGCGTGGTCGCGGACGACGGCGGCCACGTCCTCGCCGTTGACGGCCAGGTGGAAGAAGTCGGCGAGGAGGGCGACGTTCTCGGCCCCGGCCTCCCTGACCTTCGCGACGAAGGCGAGGCCCTCGGCGGCGGTCTTGAGCGGGTAGTCCTCGGAGCCGCTGATGGGCTCGACGAGGACGGTGCCGCCGACCTTGGCCACGGCGTCGGCGGCGGCCACCGCGTTGCGCACGGCGAGGCGGTCCTGCTCGGCGGGGTCCACGCCGTCCTGGCGCAGGCCGTAGAGGGCGTTGAAGCCGGTGGTGCCGGTGCGCTCCGCGATCTGCGCGACCACCTCGGCGTTGGCGAGGAACTCGTCGGCGCGGGAGGGGTGGGAGAGGACGCCGCGGTCGGGGCCGGGGAGCTGGCCGGCGAAGAAGTTGAGGCCGCTCAGACGCACGTCCGCGTCGTCGAGGGCGGCGACGAAGGCGTCGATCTCCGCCTGCGCCGGGGTGGCGCTCTCGAAGGGCCACCAGAACTCGACGGCGTGGAAGCCCGCGTCGCGTGCGGCCCGGGGGCGCTCGTTGACGGGGAGCTCGGTGAACAGCAGGGAGCAGTTCACCGTGTACCCGAGCGTGTGGCTCATGCGTTGCCTCCGAGATCCACTTCCGTATTGCGGAAAGTAGTTTTCACTTTAAGGAATGATCTGAGTGTGGGCCGGACCACCGCCACTTGTCAACCACCCCGCCGGGCCAACCTCCCCGCCGCCCCCGCGCGCACCCCCGCCGCCATCCCCGCCGAACGCCGAGGTCACGACCCCACCCATCCCGGGAGCCTCATGAGGGAGCAGGAACTTCCTCTTTTCTTCGCCCCAGGCCACAGTTTCAACTGTTTTTCCGATTTCTCCCCTTGCGAGTGTTGACAAGGTCACACTGCCATCAACTAGAGTCCCTGCAATCCGTAATACGGAATCAGGTATCTGCACTACGAAAGCCCAGGCCGGTACGACGATCCAGCACCGCACACCGCGTGACGGACGAGTGCCGGCCGAGCCACGGGAGAACACATGCCCGAGACCACCCCGACCTCGTCGGGGGCGACCCCCGAGCCGGGTCTGGCGCGTCTGAACGCCCTGCCTCCGCAGGACCTGCGCACCGAACTCGCCCAGTGCCTGAACGTGGACCGCTGGGTCGAGGCAGTGGCGTCCGAGGCGCCCTACGCGGACCGTCGGAGCCTGCTCTCGGTGGCCGACACCCACGCGCGGGGCATCACCACCGAGGAGGTGGCCACCGCGCTGGCCCGACACCCCCGCATCGGGGAGAAGGCCCAGGGACAGGACACCGAGTCGGCCTGGTCACGCGGGGAACAGGCGGCGTTCGCGGCCGACACCGACGACGCCTCCACCAGGGTCCAGCGGATCTTCACGTTCGCCCAGGGCGAGTACGAGGGGAGATTCGGGCAGATCTACCTCGTCTGCGCCAGCGGCCGCAGCGGACGCGAACTCCTCGCGGACCTGGTCGCCCGGCTCGACAACGACCCCGAGACCGAGCTGACCGTGGTCGGTGAGGAGCTCCGTCAGATCTCCGCACTCCGCCTGGTCAAACTCCTGGAGGCAGCATGAGCCACGTGACCACCCACATCCTGGACGCCGCGCTGGGAGCTCCCGCCCGCGACGTCCCGGTACGCCTGGAGGCCGCCTCCGACCCCGGCCGTACCTCCTGGACCACCGTCGCGGAGGGCCGCACCAACAGTGACGGCCGCGTGCCCGACCTGGGGCCCGACCAACTCTCCGCCGGGTACTACCGGGTCGTCTTCGACACCGGGGCCTACTTCGCCGCGACCGGCCAGAAGGGCTTCTACCCCGAGGTCAGCATCGTGTTCGACCTCGCGGAGGAGGACCAGCACTACCACGTGCCCCTGCTCCTGAGCCCGTTCGCCTACTCGACCTACCGGGGCTCGTAGACCGGGCCCCGCGCCCGCGAGAACCCGGTTCCCCTCCCACGAACGAAGGAGCCCCGCCTGGCGGCACCCACCACGTAGCACCCCCAACCTCTTCGAGTGCGTGACAGGTCCTTCCGCATGACCACAGCGGTCCTCCCTCATACGCACGGCGCACCGACGCGACGACGACGCGCGGCGCAAGCGATGAAACCGAATCCACACGGATGGAGTTCACCCTGATGGGCATCAGGCTCGGAGACAACCAGTACGGCAAGGCGGAGGTCCGCCTCGTCCACGTCCAGCGCGACACGGACGTCCACCAGATCAAGGACGTCAACGTCACCTCCCAGCTCCGCGGGGACCTGGAGGAAGTCCACACCGTGGGCGACAACTCCAAGTGTCTTCCGACGGACACGCAGAAGAACACCGTCTATGCCAAGGCCCGCGAGTGGGGCGGTGTCGGCGCGATCGAGGACTTCGCCCTCCGTCTGGCCCGCCACTTCGTGGACGAGCACGAGTACGTGTACGGCGCCCGCCAGGAGATCGAGGAGTACTCCTGGGACCGGATCGCCACCTCGAAGGGCCCGCACGACCACGCGTTCTCCCGCAGAGGCGCCGAGACCCGCACCACCGTCGTCAACAAGGACGGCGACAAGGAGTGGGTGGTCTCCGGTTTCGAGGGCCTGACCGTCCTCAAGTCGACCGGCTCGGAGTTCCACGGGTACCCCCGGACCCGGTACACGACCCTGGCCGAGACCGACGACCGCATCCTGGCCACCGACGTGACGGCCCGCTGGCGCTACGTCGGCACCGACCACGACTTCGACAAGGCCTACGCGTCGGTCCGGGCCCTCTGCCTGGAGCTCTTCGCCGAGACCCACAGCCTCGCCCTCCAGCAGACGCTGTACGCGATGGGCACGGCCGTCCTGGAGGCCCACCCCGAGATCGCGGAGATCCGCTTCTCCATGCCGAACAACCACCACTTTCTGGTGGACCTCTCCGCGTTCGGCCTGGACAACCCCAACGAGGTCTTCTTCGCCGCCGACCGGCCCTACGGCAAGATCGAGGCCACGGTCGAGCGCGACGACGCCCCCGCACCCGGTGACGCCTGGAAGGCCGTCCCGGGCTTCATCTAACCCCCTCCCGGTGACGACCCCGGGGCGTGCCGCGCGCTCCCCCGAGTCGGACCCGGTGCTCTTCGGAGCTCTCTGAACGCCGGGGCCCGCGCGTGCGGCCGGGCCCCGGACCCTCCCCATCCGAGGTCACCCTCGCCTGCCCGACCAACGGGCCACACCGGCCTTCGGCATGCCCGGAAACAGGGCGTGCGGGGCCGGCGCGACACCACCGGGCACCCGCCCCGGAGAACCCGGTCACCCCCCTCTCCCGGTGACCGCCGATCGCAAAGGCTGGAAACTGGCCATGTCGAACAGTCCGTCCGCGAAGGACTCGGCCACAACAACCGCCACTACCCCCTCCCGCCCCGAGGACGAGAAGCTGCCCGTGCGGCTCATGCTCGTCTACGGGCTCCAGCACATCCTCACCATGTACGCCGGTGCGGTGGCACCGGCCCTCGTCATCGGCGCCGCCGCTGGGCTCGCGAACGACCCCGCCGCCATGGGAATCCTCGTCAGCGGCGCGCTCCTGGTGGCGGGTATCGCCACCCTCATGCAGACCGTCGGACACAAGCGGATCGGCGCGCAGATGCCGATCGTGGTGGCCTGTTCCTTCGTGCCCGTCAGCGCGATCACCGCGCTCGCGGCCGGCCAGGACGGGGAGAACCTCCCCATCGCCTTCGGCGCGTCCATGGCCGCCGGTGTGTTCGCGCTGTTCCTGACCCCCTTCTTCGGGCAGCTCATCCGCTTCTTCCCCCCGATCGTCACCGGCACGATCATCACGGTGATCGGCGTCAGCCTGATGCCGGTGGCCGCGCGCTGGATCATGGACGGCTCGGTGCGCGTCATGGAGGACGGCGCCGAGGTCCCGGCCGCCCCCGTGGCCAACCTCGCCCTGGCCGGGCTGACCCTGACCGTCATCCTCGTCGGTTCCCGCCTGTTCCCGGGGATCTGGGGACGCCTGTCCATCCTGCTCGGCCTGGTCGTGGGCACGCTCGTGGCGGTCCCGCTCGGCATGGCCGACTTCAGCCGGGTGGGCGAGGCCGACCTCGTCTTCAACCCCACCTCGGTGTTCTACTTCGGTGCTCCGCAGTTCGAGGTCGCCGCGATCATCACCATGTGCATCATCATGCTCGTGGTCCTGACCGAGGGCGCCTCGCACATCATCGCGGTCGGTGAGATCACCGGGTCCAAGGTGGACGCCAAGCGCATCTCGGCCGGTCTGCGCGCCGACGTGAGCGGCTCGATCATCGGTCCGATCTTCAGCGCCACCCCCACCAGCTCGTTCGCGCAGAACATCGGACTGCTCGCCCTCACCGGTATCCGCAGCCGCTACGTGGTGGCCACCGGCGCGGGCATCCTGCTGGTCCTGGGCATGTTCCCGGTGCTCGGCGGGGTCATGGCCGCCATCCCCACCCCGGTCCTGGGCGGCGCGGGCCTGGTGCTGTTCGGCAGCGTCGCGGCCAGCGGCATCAAGACCCTCGCCAAGGTGGACTTCACCAACAACCTCAACCTCATCCTGGTCGCGGCCTCCGTCGGCGTGGCCATCATCCCGCTCGCCTACCCGACCTTCTACGCCTTCCTGCCGGAGTCCGTCGAGCTGATCGCCCACTCGGGCATCATCGGCGCGGCCATCGTGTCGATCCTGCTGAACATCTGCTTCAACGTGATCGGTCGCGGCCCCTCCGCCGACCCCGCCGACATCGACCGGGCCGACATCGGCAGCGCGGGGCCCGGTGAGGCCAAGTACACGGACCAGGCGGGCGCCACCTACCGCAGCACCGACGCCGACCGCACCTGACCCGGGTCCCCCTCTCCCCGGGGCGGAGCGCCGTGACCACGCGCCCGCCCCGCTTCTGTTAAGTGACGGTGAATGGTATGCCTGTGAGGGTGACCGACTGGGACCTGCGCAAGCTGCGCGTACTCCGCACCCTCGAAGAGCTCGGCACCGTCCGGGCGACCGCCGAGGCCCTGTCCATGACCCCCTCGGCCGTCTCCCAGCAGCTCTCGTCCCTCTCCCAGCAGGTCGGGGTGGCGCTGCTGGAGGCGCACGGACGCCGAGTCCGCCTCACCGACGCCGCGCACGTGCTGCTGCGGCACACCGACGTGGTGCTCGCCCAGCTGGAGAGGGCCGAGGCCGAGCTGGACGGGTTCGTCCGGGGTGAGGCCGGACGGGTACGCGTGGGCACCTTCGCCACCGCGATCCCCGGGCTGGTGGTCCCCGCCCTCAACGCGCTGCGCGCCGACCACCCCGGGCTGCGCACCCGGGTGCACCAGGCCGAGGCCGCGGAGGTGTACGACCTCCTCTCCGCCGGGGAGATCGACATCGGCCTCTCCCTGGCAGCGCAGGCCCCCACCAGTAACGACGGCCGCTACGACCGCACCGAACTGCTCACCGACCCCCTCGACGTGGCCCTGCCCGCCCAGCACCGTCTGGCCACCACGACGGCGCTGCGGATGCGGGACCTCGCCGAGGAACCCTGGATCTACGGCGCCTCCGGACCGTGGCGGGACATCACCCTCGCCGCCTGCGCCCAGGCGGGGTTCGTGCCCGAGCAGGCACACGTGGCCTCGGACTGGCGGGCCATCCTCGACATGGTCGCCGCCGGGATGGGGATCGCGCTGATCCCCCGCCTGGCCGCCGCCCGCGACGCGCCCGGGGTCACCCTGCGGGTGCCGCACGCCGACCAGCCCCGCCGCCACGTGGTCACCGCCGTGCGGTCCGGCTCCGGTGAACGGCCGCAGATCGCCCTCGCCCTCAGGGCTCTGGCCGACGCCGCCGCACGGCTGACAACCGTTCAGGCAAGGCGAACATAATGATCAAAAACTTTCGCTGGAATTAACCGGTCCCTCCTGCGAGTCTGAAGGAAGACCCCGACCGACAGGAGCAACGTGAGCCAGGACCCGTCCTTCGACCCCCGCGCCTACAACGCCCAGCCGTACCCCGGTGGCGACCCCTACGCCGACTTCAGGAAGACCGAACTGGACTTCGCCGGGCTGGTGGACCTCGCCGACCGACGTCTGGGCGCCGGTGTCGTCGCCGCCAACGACGAGTTCTTCGCCCACCGCGAGAACATGCTGCGGACGGAGCCCGCGCTGTTCGACCCGCACCACTTCGGGCACAAGGGCAAGGTCATGGACGGGTGGGAGACCCGCCGTCGCCGTGGTGTGAGCGCCGAGCAGCCGCACCCCACCGCCGACGACCACGACTGGGCGCTGGTCCGCCTCGCGCTGCCCGGCGTCATCCGCGGCGTCGTCGTGGACACGGCGCACTTCCGGGGCAACCACCCCACGGAGATCAGCGTCGAGGTGACGCGCGTCGACGGGACCCCCACCACCGAGGAGCTCCTGGCCGCCGACTGGACCGAGCTCGTCGCCCGCACGCCGGTCTACGGCCACGCCGAGAACGGCTACGAGATCGACGTCGAGCGCCGCTGGACGCACCTGCGCCTCAAGCAGTTCCCCGACGGCGGCGTCGCCCGCCTGCGCGTGTACGGCGAGCCCGTCGCGGACCCGGCCTGGCTGTCCGCCCTCGGCGGCTTCGACCTGGCCGCGCTGGTCAACGGCGGCACGGTCGAGGACGCCTCGGACCGCTTCTACTCCTCGCCGGAGAACATCATCCTGCCGGGTCGCTCGCACAAGATGGACGACGGCTGGGAGAACCGCCGCCGCCGCGACACCGGCAACGACTGGGTGCGCTTCCGCCTCACCGCCCAGGCCTCCGTCCGCGCCATCGAGCTGGACACCGCCTACCTCAAGGGCAACTCGGCCGGATGGGTGACCATCCTGGGCCGCGACACGCACTCGGACACCCCGGACGCGTGGTTCGAGATCGTCGGCCGCACGCGGCTCCAGCCCGACAGCGCCCACCGCTTCGTCCTGGACTCGCCGGTCACCGCCACCCACGTGCGCACCGACGTGTTCCCCGACGGCGGCATGGCCCGCCTGAACGTGTACGGCTCCCTCACCGAGACCGGCACCGCCGACCTCCGCGACCGCTGGGAAGCCACCCGGGGCTGACCGCGCAGAGACCAGGGCGGGCACGCGTCAGCGTGCCCGCCCTTCCACGTGCCCGAGGCTCAGCCCCCGCCAGCAGGGGACCAGAGCGACGCGGGCGCGCGGATCCCCCAGCACCAAAGGGTTCGTCCGGACCCCCCGCACCGCCAGCACAGCGGGGACCTGGTCCACCCCGTGGTGGAGGGGAACGGCGCCATGCGGGTCACTGCGGCGCGTGGCCGGGGCGCACGTACGCGAACGGGCGCCCCGGGGGTGGCGGGGCGCCCGTGACGGGGACCGGATCAGTCCCGGGTGATCATCCGACCGGACACACTGTCCGAGGTGACCTCGGTGCCGCGCAGGATCGTGCGGCGGACACGACCGTGAAGGTCGGCTCCGTCATAGGCGCTCACCGGGTTGCGGTGGGCCAGCGAGCTCGCCTCCACGTGGAAGGGCTCGTCAGGAGCGAAGACCGCCAGGTCCGCGTCCATGCCTTGGGCGATCGACCCCTTGCCGGACACCCCGGCCACGCGGGCGGGCCGGGCGGACATCCACCGGACGACCTCCGCGAGCGGAACGCCACGGCCGCGGGCCTCGGTCCACATGGCGGACAACCCCACCTGGAGCCCGGCGACCCCGCCCCAGGCGGTCCCGAAGTCACCGGTGTCCAGGTCCTTCAGGTCCGGGGTGCTCGGGGAGTGGTCGCTGACCACGCAGTCGATCAGCCCGTCCTGGAGCGCGCGCCAGAGGAGGTCGCGGTTGGCGCCGTCACGGATCGGCGGGCAGCACTTGTAGCTGGTCCCGCCAGCCGGGATCTCCTCGGCGGCCAGCGTGAGGTAGTGCGGACAGCTCTCCACGGTGAGGGAGACGCCCTCCTCCTTGGCCTGCGCGATCAGCGGCAGGGCCGAGGCGCTGGACAGGTGCAGGATGTGCGCGCGCACCCCGGTGCGTCGGGCCGTGTCGATCACCAGGGCGATCGCGGCGTTCTCGGCCTCGTCGGGGCGGGAGGCCAGGAAGTCCGCGTATTCGCGCCCGGACGCGGCCGGTGCCGAGTCCAGCACCCGGGGGTCCTCCGCGTGCACGATCAACCTGCCGCCGAACGCCTTGATGGCCGTGGCGGCGGTGTTCAGCTGCTCCGGGGAGAGGTGTCCGAACTCGTCCACTCCCGAGGGCGACAGGAACGCCTTGAACCCGAACACTCCCTCGGACCAGAGGTCGGACAGGGTGCCGGTGGTGTCGGCCCCGGAGTTCTCCGGGACGGCCCCGCCCCAGAAGCCCACGTCCACCGCGAGCTTGCCCTCGGCCACCGCGCGCTTGGCCTTGAGGCCGTCGAGCGTGGTGGTGGGCGGCACGCTGTTGAGCGGCATGTCCACCAGGGTGGTGACCCCGCCCAGGGCGGCGGCGCGGGTGGCGCTGGCGAAGCCCTCCCACTCGGTGCGGCCGGGCTCGTTGACGTGCACATGGCTGTCCACGAGGCCGGGCAGGAGGATCTCGTCCTCGGCCAGGCGGATCTCTCGGGCGGCGTCGACGGGGGTGTCGTCACCGGAGAGGACCTCGGTGATCCTTCCGTCGTCGACGACCACGCTGACGGCGCGCTCACCCTCGGGGGTGAGGGCGCGGTGGGCGCGTACGACGAGTGCGTGCTCGGTCAACTCACTGCTCCTGTCCGACACGGCGGGTGGCCAGGGCGACGATGGTACCGGCGTCGGCACCGGCGGCGGTGACCACCTCGGACTCCTCCAGGGCACCGCAGCGCAGGCCGCTGGCCAGCACGGAGGCCAGCGCCTGGGCGGTGGCGGGTTCGTCCATGACGTTGCCCCCGGTCTGGCCGAGGTAGGCCTTGAGGCGGGCCGCGGCGGGCGCGAAGGCCTCACGGTAGAAGGCGTAGGTGGCCAGGTACCGGATGGGCAGCTGGTTCGGGTGCAGGTCCCAGCCCTGGTAGAAGCCGCGCTCCAGGGAGCGGCGGACCAGTCCGGCGTGCAGGCTCCACGCGGAGCGCACGTCCTCGGGGGTGCCCGTGGGCAGGATGTTGCTGCCGCCGTCGGAGAGCCACACCCCGGTTCCGGCGGCGGCCACCTGCATGACCGACTTCGCGTAGTCGGCGGCCGGGTGGGCCAGGCTCTGGTGGGCGGCGGTGATCCCGCAGGCCGCGCTGTAGTCGTAGGTGCCGTAGTGCAGGGCGGTCACGCGGCCCTGGCCCGCCTGGATCATGCGGGAGACCGCGACGGTGCCGTCGGTGAGCAGGATGGACTGGGGGGTCTCGATCTGGAGCTCGAACCGCAGGCGTCCGGCGGGCAGGCCGAAGCGCTCCTCCAACCGCTCGCTGACCCACACCATGGCCTCGACCTGCTCGACCGAGGTGATCTTGGGCAGCGTGAGGACGAGGTTGTCCGGGAGGGAGCCGTGCCCCTCCAGCAGGGTCTGGAGGAAGAGCGTGAGCGTGCGCACGCCCCGGTGGCGTCCGGCCGCCTCCATGCCCTTCATCCGGATACCGAAGTAGGGGGTGGCCGTCCCCTGGCCGAGGTCCGAGACGAACGCGTTCGCGGTGGCGAGCACGTGGGCGTCCTCGGCCTCGTCGCCGGGCGCCCCGTAGCCGTCCTCGAAGTCGGCGCGCAGGTCCTCGATGGGCTCGCGGGCGAGCTTGGCGCGCACCAGCGGGATCGCGTCGGCCACGGCGGCCTCGCTCAGGCCCGTGATCTCGGCCAGGTCGGCCGCCTTGGGCGCGTACTCGTCGAGGGAGTTGATCGCCTCCTCGCCCCAGGCGGCGGCGAGGCCGGGCCGGATACGGTCGGCGGGAACGTAGACGCTGTGAACGGGCTGGCGGCCGCCGCTGGTCCCGGGGTACTCACGGTCCAGTCGGGCGTCGGCCTCGGCCAGCCGGGTGTCGAGTTCGGTGACCAGATCGGTCAGGCCAGCAAGGCTGTCACTCGCCACGTGTCGTGTCCTCCTCTGTCGTCGGTGCCGACTCTCGGGGGTCGATGAGAGTCCGGTCACTAATTTCTACATGCGGATAATAACTTCTGCCATCCGGAAGAACAAGGGTTCTGGTGCCCTCGCGCCCCGGGGCGCGAAGCTTCCATGCGCAACAGAGAGCGAAACCCACCTTTCGTATTGCAGAATGATGGGCGTGACCGCAGCGGCCCTCAGCATGGGAGCACGACCCTTGTCAGCCTCACAGATCCCCCGAACGGACCAGCCACGCCCTCCAGAGGAGACGGCCCGGCGCTCAGGTGGCGTGCAGTCCCTCGACCGCGCCTTCGCCCTGTTGGAGATCATGGCGGAGGCGGGCGGTGAGGCCTCCCTGAGCCAGCTCGCCGACTCCTCCGGGCTGCCCCTGCCGACCATCCACCGCATCATCCGCACCCTGGTCGGCAACGGCTACGTGCGCCAGCTCCCCTCCCGCCGCTACGCCCTGGGCCCCCGTCTGATCGGACTCGGCGACAAGGCCGCCCGTATGCTCGGCACCTGGGCCCGACCCCACCTCGCCCAGCTCGTCGAGGACCTCGGAGAGACCGCCAACCTGGCGATGCTCGACGGTGACAAGGTCATCTACGTCGCGCAGGTCCCCTCACCGCACGCCATGCGCATGTTCACCGAGGTCGGCCGCCGCGTCCTGCCGCACTCCGCCGGAGTCGGCAAGGCCCTGCTGTCACAGCTCAGCGACGAGGAGGCCCTGGCCGCCGTGCGCCGCACCGGGATGCCCGCCGCCACCGAGCGCACCATCACCGACCACGAGGCCTTCCTCGCCGAGCTCCGGCGCATCCGCGAGACCGGGTACGCCATCGACGACGGCGAACAGGAGGTGGGCGTGCGCTGCGTCGCCGTGCCGGTCAAGGACGCCCCCTCGGGCATGGCCGTCTCGGTCTCCGGCCCGGAGGCCCGCGTGAGCTGGGACTTCGTGGACCACGCCGCCCCCATCGTGCAGCGGTGCGCCCGGGTCCTGGCCACCGACCTCAACAACCAGAGCTGACCGGGCCGCCCGGACACGACGAGGGGGCGTGACCACATGTGGTCACGCCCCCTCGTCCGCTCCGACCCTACGTCTGCTGGTCGAAGCCCAGCTTGCGCAGCTGCTTGGGATCGCGCTGCCAGTCCTTGGCGACCCGCACCCGCAGGTCCAGGAAGACCCGCTGCCCGAGCAGCCCCTCGATCTGCTTGCGCGCCCGCGAACCCACGTCCCGCAGACGCGAACCCTTGGAGCCGATCACGATCGCCTTCTGGCTGGGCCGCTCCACGTACAGCGACGCGTAGATGTCCACCAGCTCCTTGCCGGGCCTGGTGTTCTCCCGCTCGTACATCTCGTCGACGACCACCGCGATCGAGTGCGGGAGCTCGTCCCGGACCCCCTCCAGAGCGGCCTCCCGGACCAGCTCCGCCACCAGCATCTCGTCCGGCTCGTCGGTGAGGTCGCCGTCCGGGTACAGCGGCGGCCCCTTCGGCAGGTGCGAGCACAGCACGTCCGTGACCGTGTCCAGCTGGAACTCGCCGCGCGCGGACACCGGAACGATGTCGGCCCAGTCCCCCAGCTCGTTCACGGCCATCAGGTGCTCACCGACCGCCGCCCGGTCCACCAGGTCGGTCTTGGTCACGAGCGCCACCACCGGGGTGTTGGTCTGCTCCGCGAGCTCCTTGGCGATGTAGGTGTCACCGCGCCCGATCGGCTCGTTGGCGGGCAGACAGAACGCGATCACGTCCACCTCGACCAACGTGGACCGCACCAGCGAGTCCAGCCGCTCCCCCAACAGGGTGCGGGGCTTGTGCAGACCGGGCGTGTCCACGATGATCAGCTGCGCGTCCGGACGGTGCACGATCCCGCGCACCGTCCGCCGCGTGGTCTGCGGCCGGTTGCTGGTGATCGCCACCTTCTGCCCGACCAGCGCGTTCATCAAGGTGGACTTGCCCACGTTGGGGCGGCCCACGAAGCAGGCGAAACCGCTCCGGAAGCCCTCCGGGTAGGAGAGCGGCTCCAGCGGCACGCGGAGCTTCTCAAGGTCGAGGTCGTTCATCTGTCCTTCTCAACGCCGGGTGACGCTCGCGGGCACCCCGTCGGGGGCCGCGATCACCACCAGGTGGGTCTTCAGGTCGTCCGCCACCGCGCGGTCGGCCTCGGTCAGCTCCTTGGCCTCGGTGACGACCACGGCGGCCTCCAACGCGGCGGCCTCACTGGAGGCGGCCGCGGCCACGGCGGCCTGGAGCGCGCTCAAGCGCAACGAGGGCAGCGAGACCGTGGTGGCCACGTACGTGCGCCCCGTCTCGTCGCGCACCGCGGCGCCCTCGGCCGCGGCGTTCCGCGCCCGGGAGGCCCGCGCGAGGGTGATCAGCTTGGTGTCCTCGGGGCCGAGTCCCGTCGTGTCCGTCACTGGTCCGTGCTCCTTACGTCGTGGTCGTGGCCCTGGTCCCGCTCGTCGGGCAGACGCTCCACCAGCACCGTGGTCATCCGGTTCCGGCGGCTGCTCTTGCCCTCCAGGGTGAGCCTGAGTCCAGCGTATTCTGCCTGGGCGCCACCGGCCGGGACGCGACCCAGCACGAACGCCACCAGGCCGCCCACGGTCTCCACGTCGGAGACCTCCAGGTCCCGCTCGGGGAACAGTTCGGCCAGCTCCCCCAGCGGCAGCCGCGCGGTCACCCGCGCACGGTCGTCGTCCAGCCAGTCCACCGGGGCGATCTCGTGGTCGTACTCGTCGGTGATCTCCCCGACGATCTCCTCCACGATGTCCTCCAGCGTGACCAGCCCGGCGGTGCCGCCGTACTCGTCGATCGCCACCGCCACGTGGTTGCGGCGCTTCTGCATCTCCCGCAGGAGCTCGTCGATGGGCTTGGTGTCGGGCACGAAGGTGGCGTCACGCATCACGTCGGCGGCGGTCAGGGGCACGTCGTCCGCGCCCCCGGCGGCCGCCGCCCAGCGGTCACGCAACCGCTCCACGAGGTCCTTGAGGTAGACGATGCCCACCACGTCGTCCTCGTCCTCACCCGTGACCGGGATACGCGAGTACCCGCTGGCCATGGCGAGCGAGAGGACCGCGTCGGCGTCGGCGTCCCGGCCGGTGAACACGATGTCGGGCCGGGGCACCATGACCTCGCGCACCGAGGTGTCGTCCAGCTTGAACACCGAGTGGATCATCTGGCGCTCCTCGGGGTCGATCACCTCCCCCTGCTCGGCGAGGTCCACGAGCTGTCGCAGCTCCACCTCGGTGCTGAAGGGACCGTCCCGGTCACCCTTGTCGCGCGGGGTGAGCGCGCGGCCCGCCCCCACCAGCAGGCGGGCCAGCGGACCCAGCACCACCTGGAGCGGGTACCCGACCGTGGCGCTGGTCCGGGCGATCGGCCCGGCGAACTGGCGGCCGAGGATGCGCGGGGTGACCGCGATCAGGACGCACTCCACCACGACCATCGACACGGCGGTGAGCGCCAGGGCGGGCCAGCCCGCGCCCAGCAGGAAGACCATGCCCACGGCGGCGGCGAGGACCGCGCAGACCTCGCACACCACCCGCAGGAAGAGCAGCGTGTTCAGGTGTGCGGTCGGGTTCACGCGCACCCGCTCCCACGCGGCGCGCGCCCGTGCGGAGCGCTCACCGTGGGAGTCCTCCATGCCCATGGAGATCACGCGGGTGACGGCGACCTCCGCGGCCACCAGGAACCCGGCCACCGCTGTCAGCAGGAGGGCGACCGCGAAGGCCGACGCCCACACCAGGGGGTCGCCCGTGGCCAACGACGCGCTCATCGGGCGCTCTCGTCCCCTTCGGTCGTCTCCTCGGCGGCGGCCTCGCGCTCGTTCCAGGCGGCGAGGATCTCACCCTGGAGGCCGAACATCTCCTTGTGCTCCTCGGGCTCGGCGTGGTCGTAGCCGAGCAGGTGCAGGATGCCGTGCGTGCACAGCAGGTCGATCTCCGCCTGGGTCCCGTGACCGGCCTTCTCGCCCTGGCGCTCGGCCACCTGCGGGCAGATGATCACGTCACCGAGCACACCCGGCTCGCTGGTGCGCCCGGGGCCGCCGGGGCGCAGCTCGTCCATGGGGAAGGAGAGCACGTCGGTGGGGCCGGGCTCGTCCATCCAGCGCACGTGGAGGTCGGTCATGGGTCCTTCGTCCACCAGCACGACCGACAGCTCGGCCAACGGGTGCACCCGCATGGCGTCGAGCACGTGCCGGGCCAGACGGGAGAGTCGCTCCTCGTCCACGGTGCTGACGCCGGACTCGTTGGCGACGTCGATACTCATCGGTTGGGACTGCCTCACTTGGATTCGGTGTGGGTCGGCGGTGTCGCTCCGCCCGGTACCCGGGGAAGGGCACCCTACCGACAGCGGTGGGCCCGCACGAGGCGGGGCCCCCCCCCCGGGAGACAAACCAACAATAAGAACAATCGCCCGGAGTGGGGGGCCTCCACGACCCGGGCCCGATCCGGGGGGGGGTTGGACCC